>JAUWNZ010000298.1 GCA_030612385.1 Pseudomonadota bacterium
CAGAAAAAGGATATGAAGTGCATACCTGCCTGACCGGCACCGACGGGTTAAATAAAGCGGTGGAAGTTTCGCCGGAGGTTGCAATCCTGAACATTAAACTTCCGGATATTGACAGCTTTACCTTATTGGAAGATTTGAAAGTGGAGAATGAAGGTATCAAGGTGATTATGATCACCGATCATCCTGATATGGATGCAACTATCAAGGTGATGCGGGAAGGGGCCTTCGATTGTGTCTCCGGACATGATAGAGGCGAGCTGGACATAGCCATCCGGAGAGCATTAACAATCCTTGAGACGGAAAAGAAAGCAGAAGGTTTTCTCATAAAGTCTTCAGGGGATTTCAAGGCCGGCAGCATTATTGGCACCGGCAGAAGGATGAGGGAGATATTTAAGACCATAGGGATTGTTTCCCAAAGCAGGACAACGGTGCTTATTCAAGGGGAGAGTGGAACAGGCAAGGAACTGGTCGCCAGGATTATACATAAGAACACGTCAAGAGATCAGCCTTATGTGGCGGTAAACTGCTCCGCTATTGTGGATACCCTCCTTGAGTCAGAGCTTTTTGGTCACGAGAAGGGATCTTTTACGGGGGCGATAAACAGAAAATTGGGGAAATTTGAACTTGCACGTTATGGCACGGTTTTTCTGGATGAGATCAGTGAGATGTCGATAAACCTTCAGGCAAAGCTCCTCAGAGTGCTTCAGGAGATGGAATTTGAGAGGGTTGGCGGCAAAGACCGGATAAAGGTGAATGCAAGAATAATCGCTGCCACCAATAAAGATACAGGCAGACTTGTCAGAGAGGGCAAGTTCAGAGACGATCTTTATTATCGGCTTAATGTTATAACCATAAACATCCCCCCGCTGAGGGAAAAAAGAGAAGATATTCCTCCACTTGTCGATTATCTGCTCAAAAAGACCAACAGCAATCTTAACAAGATGATTATGGGCGTAACCGACGAGGTGATGGATGTCTTTATGAAATACAGTTGGCCCGGTAATATCAGGGAATTGGAAAATCTCCTGGTACGTGCCGCTGTTATGGCCGGAGGACGAATTTTAGGGAGAGCGGATTTCCCAAATATGTTGAATGATTTTACCGACAATCAAAGTCAAGGTAAAGTATGGCACAAGATAAGTGAAGATGATGAGGATTTTGGCCCTTGTACCCTTGATGAATCAGAAGAAAGACACATAAGGGGCATGATTAACAGGATCGGCAGGAAAAAGGGTGATATCTGCGAAGCGCTCGGTATCTCACGCCCCACGCTTGAAAGAAAACTGGACAAGTACGGAATTCAGGTGGATAGGCTGAAAGTAGAGGGCTGAAGGAAAAACGTAACTACTCAGCCACAGATTCACACAGATGAACACAGATGGGTTTAAATACAAAGAAATCACGTGACTATACAAGTTGGTAGGCTGAAGGCTGTTAGTCTATTAATTGTAAGGTTCTTGCAGAAATGACAAAAGAATTTAAAACGATCACGAAAGTCTGAAAATTACGAAATAACTGCGTGGAGACAGGAAATAGGAAAAATACCGGTGATAATCCGCGTAGATCGGTGGCTGAATAGTTACAACAGTTAAAAGTTATCAACCTTGAACCTGAGTAATTGGTGAATTAAAAAATGAAAATAACCTCAGTAAAATTCATAACGAGCGCAAAGGAGCCTTCTCAGTATCCAACGGGTTTTCTTCCGGAAGTGGCCTTCGCAGGCAGGTCCAATGTGGGCAAGTCTTCCTTTATCAATGTCCTTGTTAACCGAAAAAAACTTGCCCGTACAAGCGCCACGCCCGGCAAGACACAACTTATAAATTTCTTTACGATAAACGATCGGATTTGCTTCGT
>JAUWNZ010000254.1 GCA_030612385.1 Pseudomonadota bacterium
GAAGGCAAGGGCTCCGATGCTTTTCAGGGAAACAAGATCAGGAAGACATGTCTTCTTTAAATAGTCAGAACCGTAGTGAAGGATAGGAAAGGCAAGCAGGAAATTTTCAAGCAGCATCAGAGAGGGAACAGTAGAGGCATACGCCAATTCCTTAAGCGCCATCATCATATTGGTAAGCAGACCACCTCCACCTCCATATTCTTCGGGAAATGCGGACTTCAAAATACCCAATGATAAAAACTTTTCTTTAATGTGATCGGAGAGGTCTCCCTCTTCATCAATCTTTCTGTGGAGAGGCAAAAGTTCATTCCTTGTAAATCTCCTGATCGTCTTTTTCATTTCTGATTCTTCATAAGCAAAATCGTTTTTCATAAAAACCCCTCACCTTTCCAACATCTATAACTTGGAAAGGTACCAGTTACGATAACAGTTTCATTGCAATCTCATAGGTACAGGCGAGCGCATCGCTCGACTGATCGAGCCTGGTAAGAGCTACCATGCCGGAAGTTGCCGTATAAACGTATCTGTCATAATCCACTCCACCCATGTCGGCGCAGTGCACCATCAAATACTTTTCAGCGACAAGTTGTATAATGCGACCTGCATTCTTGTCGCTGGGATTTCTGACCATATTGGTGATCATCTCCGGCTTGATTTCTTCAATCTCTTTTCGCAAAGATTCCGCCACATCTTCTCCTTTCAACTCCTGGATGAAGCAAAAAAGCTCTTTGACCGTCTGCATCTTAAGCTCATTTTTTGTATCTATGGAGGTCTTAATAAGGGCGTGGAGAGATGGATCACGGCTGGAAAGCCGGCTCAATTTCCGGTAAACTGCATTTCTGACAAAGGCATATGTATTCTGGATCGATGTAGGTTGTGGAGTCAGGACGGCGATTTTTTTATCGGCCACAAGAAAAAAATCCAGTACGTTAAAGGAAGTTCCAGCTCCAAGATCAAGCACGACATAGTCTGCGTTCAGCAGGGAGATATTCTGTATGATCTTTGTTTTTTGGGCAAATTGGAGATTTGCCAGGGAGAGAATCTCGCTCGCTCCGCTGATGAGGCGAAGATTCTCTATCTCTGTGTCGATGCAGATATCTTCTAATGAATTATACTTCTTTGTGATAAAGTCGTTGATGGTGCGAGGGGGACTCTTGATCCCGAGGAGGGTATGAAGGTTGGCTCCGCCCAGATCAACATCCATGAGTATGGTTTGCTTGCCCATTCGGGCCAACCAGAAAGCCAGGAAAATACTTATAGTGCTTTTCCCAACGCCCCCCTTTCCTCCGCCGACTGCCCATACTTTCGCGCCCGTGTTCCCGCTTACCTTATCATTTTTCCCCATTTAACACCCCTCTTTGAGGAGATGGAAGCATCACGCTTTCATAAGTGATTCCCACAGGTTGAAGATGAGATTATCCGCCTCGTTGCTCCCATAACAGTATTTTTTCAGACGCTCACGATCGAACACTGTCATGTCTTTGAACTCTATACCTACTACTACTGTTGTTCTCTCTTCATCAGAAACCTCCTTGCTCCAGACAATTGTGCCAAGAACACTGAGCGCTTCTTCCTCTTCCGGGACACTAATCTGGATATTGACGTCTCTGCCCACCATGTTGGCGGAGGGACCGGTCAGATACCTGGCGCCCATAATCACACAAGCCCCACCTAACGACATATTTCTGGTAATCCCTTCAACGATTAAAGGATTTTTGTTGCCGTCCCTGTCTGTGAAGCTTCTGATTTTTATCTTTGTTGGGACTTCGTACCGGACTGTCTTCCGCACCATACGCGAGGAGCTTTCTTTTCCTGATTCAGACTGTGCCTTATACATCTCCTCTAACAGAAGTTCGACATTAGGGTATTCTCCGCAAATATTCGTTAGCCTCGGTTTTGAAATTTTAACTAATTCCACACGGGTAACCGTGTCAATATCTGATCGAGACCTCTTTTCTTCTTCAAATGGATAGATATCGCCAAAAAAATCGTTTTCTGTCAGATCCGTATTGGATATTTTTCTGATCTCTTTTTCTTCTCCTGAATGATGATAGGTTCTTTTGTTTAATGCTCCCGACACAATAAAATTAATGTCGTTTTCCGCATCATAAAACTTTTTCACACGCTTGCCGGCTGGTAAACGGACCTGCACCAGTCCATCAATGACGGCAGCAATCTCGGGGTATGACATCTTAGCAAAAAAATTGTGAATGGGTATATCCTCGGATATGCCTTCACGAAGGGCTGAATGGAAGGCCAGGCCTTCGTGATACGAAGGCCTGGCGATCTGCCACTCCGAGATTTTGGACGCAATGGCCTGTAATGTCATGCCCACATCGATGAAAAGTCCGGCCGCTTCTCTGTATTCATCAACGGCGGCATCAAACGACTTTTCTCTTGCCAGCAAGTCGGCAAAGGCTTTATGGAATGCCGGATTCCCGGGGAAGATATCGAGCATTTTTTCAAATTCACCAATGGAATCTATCGCGATAGAACCGTCAAGAAAGCGATTGATGATGTGGCTT
>JAUWNZ010000184.1 GCA_030612385.1 Pseudomonadota bacterium
GTGATCGCCCCGATTAGGGCGAATACAAGATTCGCCCCTACATTGTGCCGATAAAACAATAACACTATGAAAAATGGAAATTCCTATACTATCAAGTTTCAAGCCGTATTTCGAGAACCTCAATAACCGTGAACTGCTACCAAAATATCTATCATAAGTCACCAGAAATACGACAGAGGATTATTGAATTGAAAGCATCAGAAACCGATTGCAGGCAGGTAAAGGAGACTTTAGAGAAAGACGAGGAAAGGTATCGAAGTATCCTTGAAGGCATTGAGAATGGCTACTTCGAAGTGGATATTGCGGGGAATTTCACTTTCTTCAATAATTCTTTGTGTAAAATCTTTGGATATTCGAGAAAGGAAATGCCGGGTACGAATTATGAGCAGTATTTGGATAAGGAGAATGCACGTAAACTGAATGAAGCGTGCAACCGAGTTTACACCACTGGAGAGCCCACCAGAGAACTCGATTGTGAAATCATAAGAAAGGATGGCACAAGGAGGCACATTGAATCTTCCATTTTGATAGTAAGAAATACAAAAGGTGAGGGGGTCGGATTTCGAGGTATTGTCATTGATATCACTGAGCGTAAAAAGGCGGCAGAGACGCTGGAAGAGAGCGAAAAAAGACGTTGTAGTGTGTTTGAGAATACAGGCACGGCCACTATGATTGTTAAAGATGATATGACTATCTCTATGGTCAATGCAAAATTCGAGAAGTTAGCCGGATACTCCAAAGACGAAATAGAAGGCAAGATGAAATGGACCGAATTTATCCACAGCGAAGACCTGGAGAGAATGAAAGAGTATCATGTTACAAGGAGAGTGGATGAAGGAAGGTCGCCAACTGAATACGAATTTAAATTTGTTGACAGGTATGGAAACATAAAGAATATATTTGTTAAAGTAGGTGTAATTCCGGGAACAAAAGAAAGTATCTTATCCTCGCTTGATATCACCGAGCGCAAGCACCTGGAAGAGGAACGCATAAAAGCGCAGGAGTCTGCTGAAGCCGCCAATCGCCTCAAGTCTGTGTTTCTGGCCAATATGAGCCATGAAATTCGCACTCCTATGAATGCGGTCATAGGTTTTGCCGATATGCTCCTTGACACCGATCTGAATGAGGATCAGACCGAATATGTAAAGCTGATTAACACAAGCGGACAGGCCCTGCTCTCTTTAATCGACGATATCCTTGATTTTTCCAAGATCGAGGCCGGAGAGATGGATTTTGATCAGATTGACTTTGATCCGGAAATCCTTGCTTATGATGTATGCGACATAATCCGTCCCAGGATTAAATCAAGGCCGGTTGAAATACTTTGCCGCATCGATGACAACCTCCCACCACTGGTGAGAGGAGATCCTGCGCGGTTTCGACAGGTACTGACAAATCTGATGAGTAATTCTTCCAAGTTTACCGAATCCGGAGAGATAGAGCTCGCCCTCGGTGTTGAAGAGGAGAGGAATGACCGGATAAAGATACTTGCTACAATACGGGATACAGGCATAGGAATCCCAAAAGATAAATTGTCCGCTATCTTTGAACCATTTCGGCAGGTTAATGGTTCAACCACGAGAAAGCACGGCGGCGCCGGCCTGGGTCTTACCATATGCAGGCAGATATCGAATCTTATGCATGGCGATGTCTGGGCAGAAAGTAAGGTTGGCAAGGGGAGTATTTTTCACTTTACTGCATGGTTTGGAAAAACTGAAAAAAAAGAGGCCAAAGGGTTTACCCGTGTCTCCCTTTCCAACAAAAATATTCTTATTGTTGATGATAACCGGACCAATCTTGACATATTAGAACACATCCTAAAGCTGCTTGGCATGCGTGTAGATAGCCTTTCAAATGGCGATGAGGTTGTCCCAACCCTGCAAGGGGCTCAGGAGACCGGCAACCCGTTTGACCTTTGTATCATTGATATCCAGATGCCGGGTATGAGTGGATATGAAGTGACAAAACAGATTCGTAATCCTAAACACCAGCTTCCATATCTCCCTCTTCTTGCTCTCTCTTCCTCAATGGAACGGGATGCAAAGACATGTGAGGAGGCAGGATTTGACGGCTTTTTGAACAAACCGGTCCGAAGAAAAAGGCTTCGGCAAATGTTAGAGAGACTGATAGGAGAAAAGGAAGAGACAAAAGAATTTCGCCCTCCAATCATTACCCGGTATTCAGTTTGTGAGAAGATGAAGCAGTCTGTACGCATCCTTCTGGCGGAGGATAATCCTGTCAATCAGAAGCTGGCAAATATGCTGCTGACCAGGGCTGGATACAAGGTGGAAGTCGCCGATAACGGCATGGAAGCCTTTGAAAAATACACCGTGTCTCCTGAGAATTTTGACCTGATCTTTATGGATGTTCAGATGCCGGAGATGGACGGGCTGGAGGCAACCAGGGCAATAAGAGAGTGGGAAGAAAGGGTTAAATCGTCGAAGCCGTCAAATCGATGGCAACCGGTTACAATCGTTGCAATGACCGCCCATGCCATGAAGGGTGACAGGGAGAAATGTCTCGCAGTGGGTATGAATGACTATATAGCGAAACCGATTAAAAGAGAGATTGTCTTTAAGGTCATCGAGAAATGGATTTTTAATAAGGGGGCTTTATGAATTTCAAGAAATTGGCGGAAGATTTAGGTCTTGAAGAAGAGGAATATATGGAACTGATTGAACTTTTTATCGATGTCGGGATGGCTGATCTCGATAGACTGCAATCTGCCATTGAGGAGGGAGATACGGAGAAAGCCGCCAGGGCCGCCCATTCGCTAAAAGGAGCTGCCGGTAATCTTGGATTGAGGGAGCTTTCCGAAACCGCGAAAGAAATTGAAGAAGGGGCTCGTAATGATCAACTGGGTGGAACAGCAGATGCCGCTCAGATACTGAAGAAAAAGCTGGACTCTCTTGTTGAGGCTGTCAAGAGGTTAAGGAAGAGGTGACTGTTCACCGCAGAGATGACAAAACAGTTATACTCTACACGGCAACAGATTACGCTTTTTGAGCCGGTCAAAATTGCACAGTATATGTAGAGGAAGGCTTTAGCCTTCCATTAAAAGAGAATGGAGACCTAAAGGTCTCCGCTACACAGGATTCATTTATACTCTACTTTTGATGCAGTCAAAATCCCAAGGAGAGTTTTACCATAAAGGGTATGAAGGCCGGAGTTAAAGAGTAGTTTTTTTCGTGTGCTTTGTGGTGAAAAAATACTACATAAAAATCTCAAATTATGGCCGATTACAGTATAAAGTAGTTACCATTAGCCTTGGATAATCAGCAGGACAGCTTGGCCAACCCTAATTACAGTTTTACGAAGGGGTCAATATTTTTTTGACATTACCTGATAAATAGAGTAACTACTCAGGTAGATAGGCTGAAGACTGTTAGGAAAAACGGAAATACTGCCTTCGGCGAGTTCAGTTGAACCGTTTCTCCGCCAAAGTACGGCAAGCGTGTTTTTCGGGTACCTTCAGCCTAAATAGCTTCAGCCTGAATCTGCGGTGAGCGATTACCGTAAAAATAAAAAAATGAGGAGGTATCATGAGGGATAGACCACGATCATCACAGTCGATTGAACAGTTGATTGAAACTCAGTGTCGTAAATGGC
>JAUWNZ010000218.1 GCA_030612385.1 Pseudomonadota bacterium
ATACAAAACAGTCTTTAAAAACAAAGCTTCTTCAATAGAAACAGTAACCCCGTCGTTGGGAAAAGATGGGGTTTGGCGTGTAACAGGATATTTCATCAAATAACAACATCCATCAAGACGTTCACAGTGGGAATGACAACCATCACAGTCGACCGAAAACCCGCGCGGTCTTTTTTCATTAGCCACTCCTGAGTAAAACGTGGCTTTTACCACTGTCTTGTTGGATTTCCGGCGGGTAAACTTTTCATTATACCTTAAACACAAAGAAGGCCGTATGAGAGACGTTTTTTTTCGATGCAATGCTAACTTCAAAGATTATCACATTTGTCTATTGGTTGTTGCTATTCTTTGCTGTTGTTTCGGGACTTGGCACAATGTTTGGGGGCTATGGAGGAGTAACTTTCGCAAAGTTTCTTATGGCAGGATGTCAGCGCTGGAGCATCGAGGTGGATTTCAAACCAGCCAAGGGTGAAGTCTGGCTCGACCACTATGAACTGACGAAATATCGGGGCCGGCATCGCCATATCACCCTCTCGATACTTGCCCTTACATTTCTTAAGGACGTACAGCGGCAATGGGCGGGGGAGGGTTAAAATTCGGCTTTTTGCGAGTCCATCGAACTATACTTTCAAACTTCTCATAATATGGTCATAAAGAATGGTATCCAGCAGTATCAGACATAAATATATCGTAATCTTTTGCACAATATTCATTGTGTTCTTATCTGTTTTACCAATTTATGCCGATATCTATTTGTATATCGATAAAGAAGGAAACTATTATTTTACCAACAGCCCTAAATCATCAAAATATCGACTATTCATAAGGGAAAAGCGACCAAAACCTTTAAGGTCACATCCAGCGAACAAGTATGACAAATACATTAAAGAAGCGTCAACAAGGCACGGGGTTGCCTTTTCGCTGTTGAAAGCTATAATAAAAGTCGAATCGGATTTTGACCCCCGGGCTGTTTCTAAAAAAGGGGCAACGGGACTTATGCAGATAATGCCTGGGAATTTTGAGCTCCTCAGTATAAAAAATCCTTTCAATCCCCGTGAAAATATTTTAGGAGGCGCACAATATTTTAAACAACTCTTAAATCGATTCAACGGGAATCCTGAGATCGCGCTTGCGGCTTATAACGCCGGCCCGGATAGTGTCAGCAGGGCAAGAGGCATCCCACATATAAAAGAAACAGAAAATTTTGTCAAAAAAGTCATGAAATATTATCATGGCCTGGAAAAGGAGATAAGAGGCGTCCATAAATAACACAACTTCTATGTTCAGATACTCGTCTCCATCCATTACATCCCGCACTTCATCAAGCAGATTCAGGTTGTTACAGGTGTTTTAAGACGTTGACATATGGTATTCTTATCTGTTAAAAATAGTAACAATGAAGAGAACAAGGCAAATTTGCCCGAAAATCAGTGGTTGATCAGGCTCCGCTTTGCTCAGCTCGGTTACCCAGAGCGTTATCTATTGAAAAATAATTAAAGAAAAAACTGCCTGGATTTAGAGAGTGTTATAATATGATTTTGGTGAGCAGTGAGCCAGGGTCTAAGTACCGGGTTCAGGTCTTTTTGCCCCGGGGCGTCAAGACGCTTCAATGCAATAATCCGGTTATCCGGAGCGCCAACCTGTTTTGGACACTGCTCGCCATTTTTTATTCCTCAGCCCCCGTTAACGAACTTCATATATTGATCCTGTATGCTGATAATTTTTGGCGTAGATTTAAAGAATCATATAACCTTTAAGGATTGATACGACCTGAAAGGTCGTTTTCAATCTATTGTTCAAGAAGCCAGGGTTGATTAAAGGGTATTGCTTCGAGAAGTATTGAGAAAGGTCTCACCGGAACAAGATATTTCCAGTAAGGATTGGGGCGGATTGGTAAAATTCAACCTTTTACCTGCCGGAATGAACGATAATTATGTTGCTCTTTGACAAGCGGAACTCCCGAAAACATCGCGTTTGCAACAGCAGGGCGCAGGTATCCTGTGCCATTTGTCTATGAGACTTCGGCTTATGAAAAGAAAGGCGAACGATTCCAGATCCGCAGGACATTGACAAACAACAACTTGATGCCGCTATAGCAGACGCGCATGGCAGTGGCTGACCATTTATCAACATTTTTACAATGCAGGTGCTCCCGTACCTGACAATCAGAATGTGATGACTGCTGGGCCTCGTGGTCCGCAGTTGCTACAAGATGTCTGGTTTCTGGAAAAACTCGCCCACTTTGATCGTGAGGTTACCCCTGAGAGACGTATGCATGCCAAAGGATCCGGAGCGTATGGAACCTTCACCGTTACTCACGACATCACCCGCTATACCAAGGCAAAAATATTTTCTGAAGTGGAAAAAAAGACCGGGTACTTCACCCGTTTTTCCACTGTGGCTGGTGAGTGTGGTGCTGCCGACGCCTTTGGGCATTTCGCTTGACGATGTACACAAAGAAGCATAAAGTAAGCAGCTATCAAGGGCATTGAGGCGAACGGGGAAAAGCGGGCGGCTTTTTTCTCTTTTGCGCAGGCTGCCTGAAAGCGATATTTTCGTATAGTTTCCAAAGCTGTGGCAAGCTTTTCCCAGCCCCTCATGCCAGCCCAGTTGGAGACACCTAATGTAAAATATGTATGACGAATTGAAAGCTGGTGATTCGTCAACAAATAAAAAATTGCCCGTATTAGAGAGGAGGTTCAGTTATGAAACTTACAAAATGGGATCCCTTTCGGGAAATGGAGGACATGTTTAGTCGCTATACCAGAGCGCTAAATTGGCCACGCGGAGAAAGTCAAGAAGTCATGACAACCAGTGATTGGGCGCCTCGCGTTGACATCGCTGAGACTGACAAAGAGTTCAGCATCAAGGCTGAGATTCCCGAGGTTAGGGTCTGTTAGGGAATAGGTGTTACGGTTGGGCGCTCAGATTTAGGTTAGATTTAGTCGATACGATTGAACAAAAGCAGAGGAATAGTTGTGCTATTTCGAGGATTTTGCGATTGAGGATCGGCTAAAGATGGCCTGAAGATGAGATGCATAA
>JAUWNZ010000114.1 GCA_030612385.1 Pseudomonadota bacterium
GTAAGGGCTGAGACAAAGAGTACCGGCGCAAAGTAGAGAAATTTTAACTTATCTCTGACATCTTTTATGTAGTTTTCCATCGTGCCGGTCTTTTTTTCAATAACATCCCATTTGTTTACAACGATTATACAGACAACTCCCCGCTCAATGGCCAGACCTGCAATTTTTGTATCCTGATCCGTTATCCCCTCTTCGGCGTCTATAAGTATAAGGGCGACATTGCTTCTGCTTATGGTCTTGATGGCCTGAAGAACGCTGTATTTTTCAAGGGTAACGCTTACCTTGCTTTTTCGCCTTATCCCCGCGGTATCAATCAACAGATATTTTTTGTCATTTAATTCGAAAGGGGTGTCTATCGCGTCTCTCGTGGTTCCGGGGACGGGGTTGACTATAGTCCGCTCAAAACCCAGTATTTTGTTGATCAGGGAGGATTTTCCGACATTCGGTTTTCCTATTACGGCAATTTTTATTCTGTCTCCCTCTTCGTCCACCTCGACAGGAGGAGGAAGGTGTTTGACGACGTTATCCATTAATCCTCCGACACCTGCTCCATGTTCGGCGGATATGCTATAGAGCCTTTCGATTCCCAGCCGGTAGAACTCATAGACAAGCGCTTCATGTTTTGGACCGTCGATTTTGTTAATGACGAAAAAAACCGGTTTTTTGATGTCTCGGAGGATATTGGTGATCTCTTCATCCGATGGTGTTATCCCATCTTTTCCGTCCATAAGAAAGATGATTACGTCAGCCTCCTCTATGGCAAGATTGGTCTGTTCACGCATCTGGATCAGCATTTTTTCCGTGGAGACAGGCTCGAATCCGCCTGTATCTATCAACATGAATTTGTTGTCGTCCCAGGTACAATCCTCGTAATTTCGATCCCGTGTGGCCCCCGGTTCGTTGATTACGATAGCCTTTTTCCTGCCGCTCAGACGATTGAAAAGGGTTGATTTTCCCACATTGGGTCTTCCTATTATTGCAATGACCGGTTTCAATAGATGTCAACCTCTTGTTAAGTTTCGGGTTATTAAGTTTTGAGTTTTGAGTTTCGGGTTTCGGGTTCAAAAAAACAACTCGAAACTCGAAACTTTAGACTCGAAACTCTATTTTGAGTAGCCAAATTCTTTGAGCATCCTGGGATCCCTGGTCCATCCTTTGCTTACCTTGATGAACAACTCAAGATATACCCTGGTCGCAAAGAATCTTTCCATTTCCAGTCTTGCCTGCCGTCCTATTTTTTTCAACATAGCCCCCTTTTTCCCGATAAGTATGCCCTTTTGTGAATCTTTTTCCAAGTTTACAGAGGCCTGAATCCTGATCAGGCCTCTGCTCTCATCTTCTTTAAAAGAATCCACGACGACGGCCGTTGAATAAGGTATCTCCTGATGAGTTAACAGGATTACCTTTTCCCTGATTATCTCGGCGGCTAAGAATCGTTCGGATGAGTCTGTTATCATATCGTCAGGGAAATATCTCGGTCCTTCAGGGAGATTTTCCCATAATATATCAATGAGGACGTTCAAGCCGTCACCTTTCAAGGCTGAGACCGGGACAATCTCTCTGAATGGGAAGAGATGTCTGAACTCATCTATCAGTGGCAGAAGCTTATTCTTTTCGACAAGATCGATCTTGTTGATGGCCAGCATAACCGGCGTTTCTACGCCCTGCAATGATTTTATGATAAAGATATCATCATTATGAGGCACTGTATTGGCCTCGATAAGCAGGAGAAGCAGGTCCATATCCCCGAAGGTATCGACGGCGGCATTAACCATAAATTTATTGAGGGGTGTCTTCGCCTTGTGGATTCCCGGGGTGTCTAAAAAAATAATTTGACCGTTTTCGAGATTTTTGATGCCCTTTATCCTGTTTCTCGTGGTCTGTGGTTTATGGGTGGTGATGGCTATCTTTTCACCCATAATCCCGTTGAGCAGCGTCGACTTTCCAACATTCGGCCTTCCTATGATTCCTACAAAACCGGATTTAAACAATCTTTTGTCTCCCTAAACCGGACAAGCCGGAGCTAAGAAATGGTTCACGGTTCACGGTTGATGAAATCGTAAAAAGTCCACGCAGTGTCATTCTGAGGAGCGGAGCGACGAAGAATCTCAATGATATCAGATTCTTCGCTATCGCTCAGAATGACAAAAGAGTATTTTTTCGACTTTTTACGAGACTGTCAAGGTTGACTATTTTCTAAACCCTGAACCTTAAACCTTGAACCTTGAACCCCTGAACGTTTATCTGTTCTGTACGTCTTCCCACAGACGGCCATCACAAGTGATCTCCTTTTCTGGAGAATGTCTGTCTTTACTGAAATTTCCGCAAGATTAAACAGCCCTTTCAACATTGATATGTTTTGATTTTTCAGACCGCGAAAGTTTGAAACATCTTTTGGTGACAGGGTGAAAGTTACCTCTCTACTTTTGGTTTTGGCAAGCTCCATGAGTGACGATGCCATATCAAGAAAGATGGACCCCTCTACGAGAGATCTGAAAGCCGGGTGAAATGGGCCGGCGACAATGCTCCCCTCTTCTTCCATCTCTCTTGTCGTCTGGAGTCCGAGCCTTATGACGGGGATGCCGGCTTCTTCAAATCTTATAAGCGCGTATTTACAATAATCGATCGCATCAGCCATGGTCATAGGAATATAGCCGGAATGTCGATAAGACTCTGCCAGGGCCGTATCCTTGAAGACAATGGTTGGATGGATCCTCACCGTGTCCGGGTGAAGCGCAATGATCTCATCGACTGTATATTCAAATTTTTCCATACTGTCTCCGGGGAGCCCGACCATGAGATGCACGCCGGTCTCAAAACCTCTGTCTTTAAGGATTTGCACGGCGTTTCTTACATCCGATGATGAGTGCCCCCTGCCGGCCAGATTCAAGACCTCGTCAACCATTGATTGCGCCCCGATTTCCACGGTTCCGACATGGAACTTTTCAAGCAGGTCTAATCTCTCGCTGTCAATATAGTCCGGCCTTGTGGAGATCCTGATGGAATCGATCAACCCTTCCTCTATGAACGGTTTTGCAAATCCGAGAAGTTTTGTCTGATAGCTTTTATCGATACCGGTGAAATTACCGCCGTAAAATGCGATCTGAATACGATCAACCTTTCGTCGTTTATTGTTGAGATATTTGAGCGCTGTTCCCCGGAATGTACTTTCTGTTATTCTGTCAGGGAAATCCCCGGCAGTCTTTTTTTCATTGCAGAATACACATCTGTTCGGGCATCCACGATTACTGATAAATACTGGAATGATTAATTGCGACATGGCTCGTTCACCGCAGAGCCGCAAAGGGCGCAGAGAAAATATTCTTGTAAGCCAAGAGCTAAAGTCATTTCGTAACTTCTCTATAAAATTAAGGGTAGGGGAGGTTTTAACCTCCAAATATTGGCGATTAGAGTCGCCCCTACGCAAATTTATTGAGATATTACGGGATTCTCTTTCTTCAACAGTTGAACCGTGAACCCCGGAACTGTGAACCTGAGTAGTTACTCTTTTTTTAACTCAAAACCAGAAACCCAAAACCGTGCCTGAACTAGGTTTTCATTCAGGCGCTATCTATCCGTTCTTTTCCAGCTTCTCTATCGCCTTCTTTGCCGCCTGTTGTTCAGCCTCTTTTTTATTTTTCCCGATGCCCGTTGTTGAGATTACATCTGAAATGGATAATCTTATCTGGAATATTTTATCGTGATCAGGGCCGTATTCACTAATCAGGCTATACTTTGGTATCACCTTGAACCTGTTCTGGCTGATCTCTTGGACGCTGGTTTTATAGTCTCTGTAAACGGCCTTATCGGACTCGCTCTCGATCAGCGATTGAAACAGATTGTTTATATATTCATAACTCTTTTCGTATCCGGAGTCGAGGTATATGGCGGCTATCAAGGCTTCAAAGGTATCTGAGAGAATAGAGTTTTTAGCCCTTCCGCCTGAAAATTCTTCTCCCCTGCCAAGCAAAAGAAAATCACCCGCGTGAAACTTCTTTGCCAGTTCTGCAAGCGGCTTTTCATTTACCAGAGATGCCCTCAATTTTGATAGTTGTCCCTCGTCATAATCCGGAAACTTTTCCATTAATATCTCACTTATGCAAAGTTCGAGCACTGCGTCTCCTAAAAATTCCAGCCTTTCATTATCTTTGCAGGAGTTTTCCTGTTTTTCATTTGCAAAGGATCGATGTATCAGTGCATTGTCAAGCAGGTTGATATCATTGAACGTATAGAAAATTATTTCTTCAAAGTTCTTAAGTTCTTCAATTCTCTCTTTATCCATTTACGATCTTCCTTCCGAATATTTTTCCCTCTTCCGCGCGGTCTGCTATGACATCAACTATATTATTGATGAGCGAGGGGTTGCCGTTCGTGACAAGAACTGGGATATAGTTTTCTGAAAATCCTTTCATCAATCCTGTTTCTCCGTCTTTTTTACCTTCTATCAAAACAGCGAGTTCTTTTTCTGTGAATCTCCCGGCAAAGGCTGCCCTTTTCTTTTTACCAAGAGTTCTCAATATGTGACACCGCTTCTTTTTGATATCATCCTTAACCTTATCGGTGAAAGCCGGCGACCGTGTGCCGGGGCGCTCTGAATATGGAAAGACATGGAGGTAAGCTACGGGCAGCCCTTCGATAAATTCAAGTGTGTTCCCAAACTCCTTTTCTCCCTCGCCGGGGAACCCTGCCATTACGTCTATTCCGATGGCCATATCCGGCGCTTTATCAAGGAGTCTCTCTATGAGATATTTGAATGATTCTGTATCGTAATTCCTCTTCATCAATGACAATATTTTATTGTCGCCGCTCTGAAGCGGTATGTGAAGATGAGGGCAGATTACCTTTGAATTTTTTATATGTGTTATCATTTCATTCGTTATTTCAGCGGGTTCTATGGAACTCAGGCGCAGCCTTTCCACTGTTTTATTCTCCTCTGCTTTTCTCAAAAGATTGAGGAGATCTGTGGGTGGCGAGAGGTCCTGACCGTAGATACCAAGGTGAATGCCCGACAGGAC
>JAUWNZ010000165.1 GCA_030612385.1 Pseudomonadota bacterium
GCCTGTAGGAACCTCGGTATGCCACTACAGCTTCGCTTATCCCCGTCGAAACCGTGACGCCCCCTTGTTTTTTTGTATTTAAGATTATTTTTATAATAATATGTTTGAGACTTCAAGTCAAGCTCGAAATTCATTTCGTGATTGCAACTACTCAGCCACAGATTCACACCGATGAACACAGATAGGTTTAAATATAAAAAAATCAGTGATAATCTGCGTAGATCGGTGGCTAAATAATTACAAAAGTAATTACTCAGCCTACAACAGCTTCAGCCTGACTACCTGAGTAGTTACTCGTGGTTTTGCTACTATATTATTTCATGGCTCAACGCCCGGAAACCTCGTACCCCTTGTGAATCTCAGTATCTGCCCGGTGGTCGGTAAGATCGGCAGCAACGGCATTAAGTTTTTCTTCGATGGCATCGACCTTGACATCAAGGTTGTCCAACTTATGGTCGATGACGTCAACCTTAACATCAAGGCTGTCCAATCTATGTTCGATGGCGTCGCCCTTAACGTCAAGGCTATCTAATCTATGTTCGATGGCATCGCCCTTAACGTCAATGTTGTCCAATCTGAGTTCAATGTTGTCGAACCGCGGCTCCATGCCGTCCACTTTTTCAACTAACACCTGCTGACCTTCGACTATCAGATCAAGTTTGTGCTGGAAATCTTCGGTCAGGATACCCGTGTGATGTTTGAATTTATCCTCCAGAATATCGGTGTGCTGATTAAACATATCCTCAATTCTTCTTAAGTCTTCTTCATCCATAATAATATCCCTTATACCACTCCACAAATTTCCTGATCCCTTCTTTTAGCGAGGTCTTGGGCTTAAAGCCCACGTTTTTCATCAAATCGTCCACGTCGGCCCAGGTTGAGGTAACATCCCCTGGTTGCATGGGAAGGAAATTCCTTTTGGCCTTTTTCCCGAGGCATTTTTCCAACTCACCAATAAATTCCAGCAGTTCCACCGGATTATTATTGCCTATGTTGTAAATTTTATATGGGGCAAAGCTTGAGCCGGGATCCGGGTCGTCTCCGCTCCATAGAGGATCAAGTTGTGGTATCCTGTCAATTGTCCTGGCGACGCCTTCTGTAATGTCATCTATATATGTAAAGTCCCTTTTCATTTTGCCGTAGTTGTATATATCTATTGGCCTCCCTTCTAAAATGGCTTTTGTGAACAGGAACATGGCCATATCCGGTCTTCCCCAGGGACCATACACGGTAAAGAACCTCAGCCCGGTGCACGGGATATTATAGAGAGCGGCATAAGCGTGCGCCATAAGTTCATTTGCTTTCTTGGTTGCCGCGTAGAGACTGAGAGGGTGGTCAACATTATGGTGAACAGAAAAGGGCATCTGTGTATTTGCCCCATAAACAGAGCTTGATGAGGCAAAAATCAGATGTTTAACCCTGCCTTTCCTGCAGCCTTCAAGAATATTCGTGAACCCAACAAGATTACTGTCGATGTATGCATGAGGATTGAGCAGAGAATAGCGGACACCCGCCTGAGCCGCCAAATTCACCGCGGTTTCAAAGGAGTTTTTACTAAAAAGAGCCTCCATATCTTCCCGGTTTGCAAGGTCTGTCCTGATGAAATGGAAATTCTTGTATTCTTTTAGAATGGCAAGGCGCGCCTTTTTCAGATCGACATCGTAATAACTGTTCAGGTTGTCGATGCCGGTTACGACGTCGCCAGACTCCAGGAGCCTTCTCGATAAGTGAAATCCGATAAAACCTGCAGCGCCCGTAATTAAAATCTTTCTCATCGTCTTTTTACAGTCTCCAATAACCTGTCCCGTGTTCCTTTGCATCTTCGTAACTAAAAATACCTTTGACATCCACCATGATGGCGCGCCCATCGGAGCAGAATCGGGCAATTCCTTCGAGACCAAGTTCCCTGTACTCCCGATGCGCGACCGCCAGGATCACCGCGTCGACGCCTTCGATGTTATCCTGCGATTGGAGTTTCAGGCCATAGCGGCTATAGGCCTCTTCAGCGTCAGCGTGGGGATCGTGGACGAGGACTTCGACCCCATAATCTTCCAGCTCTCCTATGATGTCCACTACCCTGGTATTGCGTAAATCAGGGATATCCTCCTTAAAGGTCAGGCCTAATACCGCCACCCTGGCATTTTTGACCTGCTTATCAGCGGCAATAAGCATCTTGATGGTTCGCTCTGCCACATATTTTCCCAACCCGTCATCGATGCGGCGGCCGGCCAGGATCATCTGAGGGTGATAACCGAGCGCCTCGGCCTTGAAAGTTAAATAATATGGATCCACTCCGATGCAATGGCCGCCCACAAGACCCGGGCGGAAAGGTAAAAAATTCCATTTAGTGCCGGCCGCCTCTAAAACCTCTAATGTGTCGATTCCCATCCGGGTAAAAATTATGGAAAGCTCATTCATCAGGGCGATGTTGATATCTCTTTGCGTGTTTTCAATGACCTTGGCCGCTTCAGCCACCTTTATGGATGAGGCCTGGTGAATGCCGGCCTTTACAACCCTGCCATAGACCTGGGTTAAGAGGGCTGTGGTTTTTGGATCGGTTGAAGAGACAATCTTGGTGATTGTCTCAAGTGTGTGAATCCTGTCGCCCGGGTTGATACGCTCGGGCGAGTATCCTACGGAAAAACCTCCACCCAATTTCAAGCCGGATTCTTTTTCCAGGATAGGAACGCAGACCTCTTCCGTCACTCCCGGATAGACAGTCGATTCAAAGACCACACAGGAACCTTGTGAGAGGTGTCTGCCAACGATGGCCGCAGCGCTTCGAACAGGCGCAAGATCCGGTATTCTGGCATTGTCAATGGGCGTGGGGACGGCCACGATTATCAGACGGCATGAGGACAAGGCTTCAGGATCCGATGTAAAGCTCACAGCCGCCGATTGTAAATCTGAATCAGCAACCTCACGGGTGCTGTCGTGGCCGGCCTGAAGCTCGGCTATACGATCAGGATTGATGTCGAATCCGACAACAGAAAAGTGTCTCGACAGATGGACAGCCAGCGGCAGGCCGACATACCCCAGACCCGCTACAGCAATCTTTTCTTTTTTGTTCAAGAGAGACTCGAAGGACAATTCATTGTTCATTGGCATCAGCTTTCAAAATCGGAGGTCAGACCTCTGTATTTTCCAGCGCACGGGCGCAGGCATCGAGTGTCCTTTCAATATCCTCATCCGTGTGGGCGAATGACAGGAAGGAGGCCTCAAACTGTGAGGGTGGAATATTTATCCCGTTTTCAAGTATCTTCCTGAAGTAAGCTGCAAAGAGCTTTGTGTCGCTTTTGCTGGCCGACTCGAAATCAAAGACCTTTCCCTGCATGAAAAAAATGGTAAACATGGAACCCACACGATTTATGCAAACGGGTATGCCTTTCCGGTCAAACAGCTTTTTCATTTCCCCGCAGAGGTGGTCTGCCTTCCGGTCAAGTTCTTTGTAGTCGGCATCTTCTTTCAGTATCTTCAGAGTTGCGATACCGGCTGCCATGGCAAGTGGATTCCCTGAGAGAGTTCCGGCCTGGTAAACGGGACCGGTGGGGGCAAGTCTTTCCATGATATCTTTTCTCCCTCCAAAGGCTCCAACCGGAAGCCCGCCGCCGATTATCTTTCCAAGGCATGTCAGATCGGGTTTTATGCCCGCGATGTTCTGAAAACCTCCATAGGTCAATCTGAAACCCGATATAACTTCATCGAATATGAGGAGGATGTCTCGCTTGCGGGTTATCTCTCTCAGTCCTTCGAGAAATCCCGGAATGGGAGAAACGACACCCATGTTTCCTGGGACAGGCTCAACTATTATGCAGGCGATATCATCTCCATACAGATCAACTGTGGATTCGACCTCTTCCATATTATTGAAAGGGAGCGTTATGGTC
>JAUWNZ010000215.1 GCA_030612385.1 Pseudomonadota bacterium
ACCAATTTTAAAAAATCAAAGGGGTTTTACTCTCATCGAGATCATCGCTGTCCTGATCATTTTAGGGATTCTGGCAGCGGTGGCGATACCAAAATACTTTGATCTCCAGGAAGATGCAGCAAAGGCAGCGCTGAGACAGGCCGTTGCCGAGTTAGTGGCCAGAGATAATTTGATGTGGTCAAAGTATAAAACAAGGGGAGATGTAGATGGTGCCCCGCTAACTTTGGCTGATCTCGATGATCCTGTAAAGGTTATAGGTGCAGCGGACGAGGGTGTTTATCCGTTCGGTGATTTTTCGGCTAGCGCTTTACCAAGTGACGGGTCCACGGCTGTTATCAGCTCAAATAATTTCAATATGACAGCGACATTAGCAAGAACGGGAGCAACGGTTTCTCAACCTGGAGTTTGGGATACTACTAACATAACTTTTACGCCGTAACAGAGGACATAAATCGGTAGTAGTGTGACCGATCGCTATGAAACGATACTGATTGGGGCGTTAAGCATTTCCCTGTAGGGTCGGGTTTTATACCTGACCAGAAGCGGTGGCATATAAAATAAGCAGTTCGCCAACTCTTTCATGATAATATTGGTGGTGTAAAGATTGGGTTGTTCCTTCTGGGGAATAAGGAGGAGATATAGATATTTCCCTCCTTATTTTTGTTTTGTAAAAATGAGGGTAGGACGGGCGTCTCGCCTGTCTATAAGGTAAATGCATATAAGAGATCAAAAAGGATTCACCTTATTTGAGGTCGTCGTTGTCCTGATCATCTTGTGTATTCTGGTGGCGGTGGCAATCCCAAAGTATTTTGGACTTCCTGAAGACGCGGCGGACTCCACTCTAAGAAGCGCTGTTGCCGAACTGAACGCAAGGGAAAAACTGGCCTGGGCAAAATGGAAAGCTGATCCTGATGAGCCTGTCGATGTTGGTGAAATTAAAGACTTAAAAAATTTTACAGTGACCGGCGGTGATGGAAATTATCAAATCATTTTCGACAAGCATCAAAGAAAAGCTGTTGTTACCAGAATACCTCCTTCAGCAGAGAAAGCCGGCTATTGGGAACTCACAGGATTTACCGATTAGAACTTTGCTCATTTTTCTGAGTCCCGTCAGGGCGTTTTTTCATGTCGTGTGGTCTGGGCGGAAACAACTCCACGAAACGCGAGCTTTCAATGAAACGGGCATAATGAGGCCTGCCGTTTTTGTCTTTAAATCCATATTCCTTAGAGTATCTAAAATCAATCATATCAAAGAAATCACTTATACCGTCCAGTGGAAACATCGTAGTAAAATGTTCCCAGCATTCCCTGGAGATAATAACGGAGTTGCTGTCACCGGAAAATTTCAGCGCTTTTTTCACGATTTTTTTATTCTCCAGCAGCCTGGAGCAGTCATTTATACCCTCTCCGACGAAGTTGTTTCTTTCAGTAACATCAACAAAAGGAATAGCGGAACCAAGATGGACAGCTATCCTGACACCATGGTAAAGGTCGCTTTCTAATAAAAAATAATTTCTCAGAGAAAGAGCAAAGAAGGGTCCATAACCGGCCACTTTACGATCGAGGATTACATAAAATCCATCTCCCGTCGATATTAATCCGCTGACAATTTCATCCGGTTCAAGAAGCGTTTGAATGCCAAGAGTCTGAATCGATTCCCGGATCTTATTGTTAATCAGAAGAGCGCTTATGAACTGGTCATGATTCGACAGGGTGGAAAAGCCCACAACATCCAGCAATAATATATCCGTAACAATGGCATTTATTTCCAGTCTGCTCGACATGATTATATCTCTTCAGCGCTCAAACGGTCTTCCTGTAAATGTGCGTATTACATAACGCAATAACACACCCTTCAGCAAGTAAAAATTTTGGGGGATTGCTAAAACATTTTGCCGGTTCATTTGAACTACAGGGCTTATTATGTTATTATTTTCAATGGGTATTCGAATTATGGGGCATTCCAGGATACAAGATGATGGTTTCACGATCATCGAAGCTATCACGGTTCTTTTGATTGTCGGCGTTATAGGCTCCGTTGTCCTGATATCCTGGAACTACTCAACCTCTGTCTATGATCTGACATCACAGACAGAGGTAATAAAAGGCCACCTGCGTTATGCTCAGGCGCGGGCCATGAGTACGAATGCGGTTTGGGGAGTTGATTTCGCCACACCAACGTCCTACTTCCTTTTTAAAGAGAGTCCGGTCGAAGCAAATAAGAGGACTTTGCCGGGGGAAGATTCAGACACAATAAGCCCAATACCCGGCGAGATTAACGTAACCACCGGGACAGTGTACTTTGATTCCCAGGGGAAACCTTATACCGCGCCACCCCCGTCGGTGGAGAGCAGCGCAATAAACATCACCATTTCACTTGGCGAAGACCCTCCTGAAACCATCACCATAACGCAAAATACAGGTTTTATACCATGAGGCGATTTAGCAAATGCCAAAAGGGATTTACCCTTGTTGAGATCATTATTACGATAATCATTGCATCCATACTTTGCGTCATATTCCTTCAATTCATGGGAACAAGCATGACAGGAAGTGTGGAGACTGTCACGATGGTGCAGAAATCTCTCGCTGTCGAGCAGGTTATGGAAAGAATGACGGTGGATTACAGGAGGTTGATGGCGGAAGATACAGATCCCCTCGGCGCACTTAAATCTCATATACAAAACGGCAATCAAGAGAGTAGTGATCCTTATTTCGGCTCATATACAGTGGTGTATAACGACTATGTCTTATTCAGTGACGATGATGGTGATGGAGTTTATGATGAAGGGTCTGGTGGCGATAAAATTCTCAAGGTTACCATTTCAGAGGGTGACCAGAGACTTACGGCGCTCTTTACCGGATAGACCTTTAAAAATGAAAAGAGAATCGTAACTATTCAGCCACAGATTTACACAGATGAACGCAGACAGGTTTAAATACAAAGAAATCACAAATATTATTCTTGGAAGTTTTTATGAAGTCTATAATGAGCTTGGTGATGGATTTCTGGAATCTGTCTATGAAAACGCCTTATATATTGTCCTTACTGAATATGGACTATGTGTAGAAAAGCAGAGTTC
>JAUWNZ010000061.1 GCA_030612385.1 Pseudomonadota bacterium
AACCAGTTCAGATTTTACCTTTACAAAGCCGCAGCACAGACCACGCGGGACGAAGTCTTCCGGCCTGTCGGGACTGGTAATGCTGTAAATCCGGTCACCGTGGCGTCCGATCCCCATATCGCTTACACAGGTCAGAACCTCGCCGATTTTATTCCCATCCGGGCCCAGCACAACGGGATTGTCATGGACGGCAACCTTGCGGAGATCATAGCCTGCAAAAGCATAGGTGTATTCGGGTTTATCCACATTCATAAGGGCACTGTCGCCGATAAATTCTTTGGTAAAGCCTGTTCTGCCGACATTGTAAGACAGAGCAAAAGGCCATGGGTTATCGATGAATGGCCATAAACCGATATCCTGATGTGAAAGGGGAAGCACCGCCCCCACCCTGAGAGAATCGCGGGCAGCAAGTCCGCATGGCATGAGACCGAAAGCCTCGCCGGCTTCCATGATCATTTCCCAGGTCATAAGAAGGTAAAATGTATCTAAAAAAATTTCGAAGCCGAATTCTCCGGTATAACCGGTGCGGGAAAGGAGAACAGGAACGCCGTTGGCAAGGAGCGCTGTACCGGCAAGTGGTGATGATTTATCGAAGTGACCTTTGAATGTAAAGTAGGGCATGCCTTCAAAAATCCCTTCGTGATTCGCTAAAACTTTCATGAGGATCCTGGCGGCCATCGGGCCCTGGATGTCTATTTTGCCCACTTTGTCTGTGAGATCTGTGATTCCAATATTTCCGGGATCCGCATGACTCATAAGATGCCGGGCAATCTCACCCCCCATGCCCGCATTTACAACGGTCATATAGACATTCTCCTCTATATAGTAAATGATGGCATCATCTATAACTCCCCCGTCACTGTTCAGATAGGCTCCGTAGACACATCTGCCGGGCTCCAGGGGCGTTCTATCTTTGCCCACACAGGCATTCATGTCCCTCGTGAAGCAGAGCTGAAGAAGTTCAAAGGCGCCCTTCCCCGCAATCATAACAACAGCCATGTGGCTCGTATCGAAAATACCGGCCTTTGTAAGAACCGCCAGATGTTCCTCTCTTACACCAGGAGGATACCAGAGCGGCATATGGTAACCGCCGAAAACAGCCATATTCGCTCCATGCGCTGTATGCCAGCCATGTAAAGGGGTTTTCTTCATCTCTTTTTTCATTTGTTACCTTAATTCTCACGCAAAGCATGCAAAGAACAACAAAAAGACTTTAGTGACTTTGCGTGAAAGTATTCTTTTTGAAGATGCGTTATTCTCGTGTGTTTGCATCAACTTTGATATTATCATGCCTTTTTGTATAATTTGCCTGCGGCCTTGATTGATGATATCAACAATATAATATTGTTTCTGTCAATATGTTTTTTGGGTCGCCACCGGGCGTTGATATAGCCTGCTTCCAAAATTCTCACGCAAAGACGCAAAGAAATTAGCGCCCTTCGGGCGAGCTGTTGAATGTAGGGCCTGTTCCCCGAACAGGCCGAATAGCACAGGCCGTTCGGGGAACGGCCCCTACGGGCTGCGAATCATTGTTGCAGACTGACAGTCTCCAACCTATTGATAGAATTGAGCAAAAAGCGGAAAAAGGGTGGAATACAGTTATGACGGTAAAAATCACCATCATAGGGGCCGGTCCCGGGGGGCATGCCGCGGCTATACACGCCGCCCGGCTTGGGGCTGAAGTCACCATCATCGAGCAAGATAACGTTGGTGGAACCTGTCTCAACCGGGGATGTATCCCTTCCAAGGTCATGAAGACAACTGCCGAAATGGTGGAAAAATTCCACAGGGCGGAAGAATTCGGCGTTATGGTAAAGGGAGATATTTATCCCGATATGCGGCGCCTGATGGTCAGAAAGGAAAAGGTTATTCATGACCAGGCCAGAGGGATACTCGGATCTTTCAGTAATCACAATATCCGTTATCTGAAAGGGTATGGATACCTTAAGAGATATGGACTTGCCTGTGTAAAACAGGATGACGGCAAAACAATTGAGGCGCCATGGAATAGACTGATACTTGCTCCGGGTTCACAGCCGCTCTGCATCCCGTCGTTTCCATTTGACGGTAAAAGAATTATCTCAAGCAACGATGCCAGTAACCTTCAGGAAATTCCCGAATCGATGGTGATTATCGGAGGGGGTATCATCGGGTGCGAGTTCGCCTCCATCTTTGCTTCCCTCGGTTCTGAAGTTGTTGTAGTGGAGGCCATGCCACGCCTGCTTCCCTTTCCGACGGTCGATGAAGACTGTTCCAAAACCCTGCAGCGGGAGATGAAAAAACGCGGGATAAAGTTGATGGTCAACAGGACAGTGGAAAAAATTGAAGACACAGGGGAAAAGGTTCGAGTGACAATCGGAGACTCTCCCTTAATTAGGGATATAAGAGAAGAGAAGAGAAAAAACCTGACGGTGTATGCGGACAGGGCGCTGGTCTGTGTCGGTCGCGCCCCCAACACTGCCATCACCGGTCTTGCGGAGTCCGGCATAAAGATAGATGACAGGAGATGGATCAAGGCCGATGAACGGATGGAAACCGGTGTTCCCGGCATTTACGCCGTCGGTGACGCCCTTGGACCGTCCAGGATAATGCTTGCCCATGTGGCATCTGCCGAAGGGCTCGTTGCCGCAGGGAATGCCCTGGGGGAAAACCGGGCGATGAATTATGAGGTTGTGCCCGCCGCAATCTTCACCACGCCGGAGGTTGCCGACGTGGGTTTAACCGAAGTCCATGCCCGAAAGCAGGGATACAATGTTCGATCCGACAGCGTTCTCTTCCGCACGCTGGGGAAGGCCCATGTCATAGGTGAAATAGCGGGACAGGCAAAGATCGTATCAGACTCTGAAAACGGCAGGATTCTTGGAGTTCATATCGTGGGAGTCCACGCCACCGACCTTATCGCCGAGGGAACACTGGCAGTGCAGATGGGGTGCACGCTAAAGGAGCTTGGCGAGACAATACATGCACACCCTACTCTATCCGAGGTCATGCTGGTGGATCCTTACACCATTCTCAATACCTGAGAACACCAAGGTTGCCGGTTTTTCATCGTGAATGGAGATATAAAATCAAACCAAGGTGTAACTACTCAGGTGGATAAGCCTATAACATCTCTCAAAGATTTTTGATAAGTAGCCTGCCCCCCGATTATTGCCTATCTAGTGCCCGAACGAAAACTAAGATTTTTCGTTCAGATCAAGGAAGACGAAAATTTTAACCGCAGGAATACATTGAGTATTTTGAGGATTAAAATTTGAGTTTGACGCAGATATGGGCGAAAAAGACAGTTTTCGTTCAGGCACTATCTAAATGCAGTCTCCCAACGCTCATCAGGATCGTCAAAATGAACATTCTTTATATTAAAATCTTCGGGGTCAAATTTTCCACCTGCCCATTCCAGCGTCTCTTTGCATTCTTTATTATAAGGGTTCATTATGATTTCGAGAAAATCCTGATATCCCCATATTCCGCCACAATCCTCAGGTGGACATGACCTCTTTCCTGCAATACAAACCGGACACTTAACGTCTTTCTCTCGATCAACTATTTTCCCCAACTCTATCGTATGTTCCCAATTATCCCCGAAATCATATTGATAATCTGCTTTTGGATTGTCCATGGAAAAATAATCAGCTATTTTCAGATCCCATCCGGGAAGAGTTTCTCTATCCAGTTCAAAATCTTCATCTGGAATTCCTATTTCCTCTTTCATGCCCGTAGAAGGATTGATTATTTCAAACAGATGAAGATGATAATCAAGCCACCCCATGGCATCCTGTATGGCAACATGCAAATCCCAGAAGGTATAAGATTCCGGAACCTGTATCCTTCGCCAGACAGGAGGCTTGATGCCTTTCAATGTAATCTTAAATTGATACACGCTTTTGAATTTCTTTTTCATTGCGTTCCCCCCATCGGGATGTCGAAAAAAGATGTGACTTCCATGCTGCCTGATTTTCTTAAAACCCAGGGACTTAAGAAAACTGATCATCGTCTGGGAAGCCACCATCGGCGGTCGAGTCATAATGCAACCTCAATTTGTTGAACTCCCTCAAAAACCATTGGCGTGGGTTCTTCCTCTTAAAGACAAAGTTCAATGACCTCCCTGATTCCGGGCATCAATTCTTCCATGGTTTTGGCCTGGGTATAACAGCTCTTAAGAGAGGGAATAGTGGCCACCAGGTAGCTGTCTTCGTCTCGTTCTATCAAAACACTTAGTTTATATTTTTTCATGCTCTCTCCCCAAAATTGATTTTGTTTCCTTAGATTTCAAGGTGATACCTTTCCCCATAGCCCCCACCATATTGACAGTATTAACCAGCGTCTGCGCCGGTGATGCCCAGATACTGCTTGATAAATATGTCAACATGGGTTTTCTCCTTCGATTTGCCTTGTTATATAACCCTATAATATCTCTTACAGATTTTTAATAAGTATCCTTGTCCTCGGATTTTTGCCGAAAACTCAAAAAAGGGTGCTGTTCCTATTTTCCACGTCATTCCCGACCTGATCGAGAATCTACACCCCTACCCTCACATTATCTCTTCTTACCCTCCAACTCATAATAATTCTCAACTCCTCTTTGTCGTTCACGCAAAGCTTGTTCTCGACTTCAATCGGGAAAACCTATCGCTGAGACAAACCTTTAATACCATCCAACAACACTCTCATGGCCACACAATCATCCTCATTATAGTTAAGGATGCGCTGGCGAATTTCAGTGTCACCACTCTCAACCCAGCGATGATACCATTCGATCGATGCAGCCCCTGATGGATTCGAGTCTCGCCATTTGAAGCCGAGGTACGATGCAAGTGTTTTAATAGAATAATCACGAGTCGGCCATTCTGTTTTTGATCGGACAACATGGCTATAGAGATCCACAGCAGTTGCGGGATCAAACATCGCTTCAATTTCCTCTTCTGTTGCAACGGCAGAATATTTTTTCTGTAATTTACGCCAGATCGTTCGTTCATAATGTGAATAATAGTAGATTGCACATGGCTGTGAATCCTGAACATACTTCCAAGCCTCAACAAACGCACGTTCTTCTTCCTCTGACGTCGGATCTTCCGCAAGAAAAGCTATATATCGTTCCGTACCCGTATCCCCACCGTGACGTTCGACAAAACCATGCAGATAACAAATATCCCTCATCGGATCTGTTTCAATGTCAAAAAAGAGTTCGAAGTCCGCTGATGGCAGGGTAATCGGTTCTTTCAAATACGGTCTTGCCCCGGGTTGTTTCTGAAGTCTGGCACGTTCCTGAAACTTTATCAGCATATCAGCTCCAATACGGGGAATAATCGTTTTTTTACCATTTATCAATGCTTTCAGGTTGGCTTGTGCTAAATCCCTGACAGAATCAACATGCATCAGCATGTTATCCCGCCTGACTCTCCCCAGTTCAGGAATCAGAGTTAAATCATCGAGTTTTTCCAATCTTTTAGTACATGCCGTGTACCAGTGGCAGAGCTTGCATGTACTGCTAAGTGCCGGGAGGGTATCTTTCGCATGAGCCACCAATTGCCGCGCGGTTTCCAGAGCAGACTGATACACATCCCACAGGCTGGCTGGATTTCGTGAACCTTGCGGGGCATCCAGAATGTACTCTACCTCTTTTCCGTGCACGTCCCAGACAAAGGGGGTCCGTCCACCCGAAAGCCGCAATCGTTCAAGAATATCCGTGTATAGAGCAAGCTGGACCGCGTAGTGTTTCTTCGGTTTCCCGTCAATGTCTTCACTGCCCCCTTCCTCACCTGCACCACTCTTGATATCACCAGCGATATAACCATCGTCACATCGTCGCAGAATATCCGGTTCACCAACGAAACCATCCGCGCTTATGCGACCACTGTAAATAAGGTTATCGCCACGCTCCATCGCCTCCATAGTGAATCGTTCCTTCTCATCACCATAGTAAGTGTGAAGATTGGTGAAAGGCAGATCAAGCCCCTTTATCACCTCTTGCTCGAAAGCGTTTCCCTTTTCCCATAAAAGCTGCACGAATGGATTTATGGGGTCTCTCAGGGCAGGATCACCGAACAGGTCCATGCTAACGCGATGGGGACACTGAACGAGATTGTATAGAATTGAGGCAGTAATTGGTTTGCTCACTTGCGCGTATCTCCAAGAAAAGAGCAGATTTCATTAATTGTAAATATCCGCTATCTTTTTTTGAATTAACTCAGTTTACCCAATTTTCCCTAAGAAATCACCTTTTCCAATTCCTTAATGTTTTTTTCCGCTTCTTTTATGTGAACAGGTAAAAGTTCAATACCTATATACATTCTATTGGCAAGCATAGCTCCCAAGGCAGTCGTTCCGATACCGATAAATGGATCTAAAACTATGTCACCCTTTTGGGTAAATAATTTTATGAACCAACTATGTAATTCAATTGGGGAAACAGCACTATGGTTGCGATTGGAACATTCAGTAGCAAAATGTATCAATGTTGGGGGTTCAATGTAATGTTCTTTCTCGAAATCTAAGACGTTGTGAGGATAAACTTTCTTCCTATTTAACCAATTCGAAACGTTTCTTCCAAATTTGCTATTTGTTCCAGAAACACTTCTAATAAAATCCTTTTCTGTCATTGACTTAAATCTTGGTTTGGCCCACTCCCCAATCGGTACTTTAACGGCATCCTGATACATTTTAAACTTTTTCTGTTTTGTGAAATGTAGGCATCTTTCCCACGTATCCCGAAACCTATTGGGCCACTTTCCAGGATATGAGTTTTTTTATACCAACAATATTCTTCTGTCCATAACCAGCCTTGTTTTTTAAGCGCTAAGATCAGTTCTATAACGTATGTTTGTCTTTCTCCGTTTTTAACATTTTCCTTAATATTTAAAACAAATGAACCTGTTGGTTTTAAAACTCTACACCTGTCAAAACCCCGGAGAAAGTCAATGACTCTGTTGATTTAATGCCAAATTTAGTGCTTTTTGCAAAAGACAGCGTCGCAACCAGTTGAAATTATTGATAGCGACAAACGATTTTTCTGCAAAATCATACTAAATCAACAGATTCATAAACGGATCTCGAAAAAACGCCGTTTTAGCCCGGTCCCACTCAACTGTTTTGTTGGCCTCTCATTTTTTTTGTTTCA
>JAUWNZ010000188.1 GCA_030612385.1 Pseudomonadota bacterium
AAAGTTAACCTCAAGAACCAAACGCATCTCAAAAGAAAAGCAGTTCATGATATCCAGTTATGTCCACGCGGGAGCGCCGGAAGAGATAGGATACATGGCGCATCCCCATCTTGGAAGTGATAATCTTAAAAAAGTTGTAAAGAATTTAAGGGAAGAATTTCTGAATATTGGCGGAAGCGTGCTCTTCGAAACATTGCTGGAAGATTTGAAGATTAAAGATGGAAAAGTTCATGAAGCGATAACAACCTCAGGCGGAATCGAAGCAGATTATTTTATTATCGCGCCGGGGCATTCGGCATATGAAACATATCGCATGCTGATTGAAAACGGGGTAAAGTTCCGCACAAAAGATTTTGCTATCGGCTGCCGGGTTGAACATCCCCAGGAACTTATTAATATCGCGCAATGGGGTCGGGAAACCCTGCCCGGGGTTAAGGCCGCCCAGTACCGGCTTACATCAAAAGGAGACGGGAATCTTCCCGTGTATACATTCTGCATGTGTCCCGGCGGAGTTGTTATCCCCGCGTCCGCGTATAAAAACGCGAACATAGTAAATGGAATGAGCCGGTATAAGAGAGATGGGAAATTTGCCAACGCGGCCTGTGTTGCAGGCATAAATCCGGAGAAACTGCTCGGCAGAAAAACAGAACCCCTGGAAGCCATTGACTGGCTGGGCGCCCTCGAAGAGAGTTTTTACAACTATTCAAATGGCTATCAGGCCCCATTCTGCACGATACAGGATTTTATTGATAAAAAAGTGCCGGCAAAAACAGTTGAATCGAGTTACCCTCTCGGTTTGAAACCGGCGGCTTTATGGGATTTGCTCCCCTCTGAAGTAAGCGGATCAATCAGGGAAGGGCTGAAGGATTTCAGTAGAAAGATAAAGGGATTTGAGACGGGCATTATTATGGGGCTTGAGAGCAAAACCTCATCCCCAATTCAGGTCCTGCGGGAAAAAACCGGATGTTGCAACGGTTTTGAGAATCTCTATATAGTCGGGGAAGGCAGCGGTTATTCCGGAGGTATAATATCAAGCGGATCAGACGGTATAAAAGCGGCAATGAATATTATTGAAAGAAATTCTCACTTTCTTCAACAGTCGGAGATTCCCCGCAACTTGTTGCGGGGAGCTTCAATTACATGAAGAAAGATTCAATAATGCAAGAAAGAATGTCGGTAATCCTAAATTAATATCTCAATAGACGGAAAATAATTCCGTATATATACATCAATATCGCGGAATTTATTTCGGTCTATTGACAGTGTTGGGCGAGACAAAGAAATATTTACACATTAACCTAAATAAGTTATCATTTATATATGTTGGAATATAGCTATACTGAATATTTTGAAAATGAGGTATTACGAAAACGGCTTTATTTAAAGAAGGAGTGGTGTATTCAGGTCATAGAAAATCCCATCAAGGTTGAGCGTCAAGAACATAACCGTTTTCGATTTTGGGGAGAAATTAAAGAACTTGGTGGACGTGTATTAAGAGTAGTAACACTTGATGATAAGAAGACTATTCATAATGCCTTCCCTGACAGGAGGTTCAAACTATGAAACTAAATTATTATCCTGAAACAGATTCGCTCTATATTGATCTGTCTTCTAAAACAAGCAAGGAAAGCGTAGAAATATCCGAAGGTGTCGTTATAGACTATGATGAAGATGGCGATATAACAGGGATTGACATTGATAATGCAAGTCGTAAAATCGATCTTAAAGAAGTTATTCTGAACAAAGTACCCGCACAACTTCAGGCAATCACGGCTTAATCAAAAAAAATGTCGAACCAGTCGGTTCACCAGACCGGAAAAGCATTGGCATTTTTCGCATCAATATCATTTTGTGTAAAACTTTACATCTGCCAACTTCATCTTTGGCTTTTCCGGCCGGTGACTTCAGCGTTGGGCGAATAAATTTATTTGACATGGTCCAAAGCGTGGATTAGTATAGCTATAAAAATCCACATTGAAAAGGTGTAATATGAGAACAATTCAAATGACCCTTGATGATGATCTTGTCAAAACGGTTGACCGCGTTTCGAAGCAACTTCGCACAAGCCGTTCTGCTTTCACACGAAAGGCGCTTCGTGAGGCGCTTGCCCGCTACAACCTTGAGCAAATGGAGCGCAAACACCTCCAAGGGTACGAGCGGCGCCCAGTTGCTGCCGATGAGTTTTCGGTTTGGGAAACAGAGCAAGCCTGGGGTGACGAATGAAACACGGCGAAATACGTTGGTACAAGTTTTTAAAGCCGGACAAAAAGAGGCCGGTTCTTATCCTGACACGAGATTCAGTGTTGGAATATCTTGGTGAAGTAACTGTCGCACCCATTACAACTATAGTCCGCAATATACCATCCGAAGTGTTTCTTTCAAAAGCCGACGGCATGCCCCGAGATTGCGCTGTCAACTGTGACCACTTGCAAACTGTTTCGAAGGGGAAAATCGGATCATTGATCATGTCCTTGCCTCTGGGAAAGATGGTTGATGTCGGGCGGGCAGTCCGCTTTGCCCTCGATGTTTGAGACGGGAACGGCCAACCTGTCAGTTCCAGGTGACAGCCAGAAACAGCGCCCGTTTTTATTCAAGGATATTGGGGATGGGGTAAAAGAATAACAGTCGGGAATAAAGGGCGTTGCTGAGCAAAACAAATAAATCTGTCCCCTGTCCCCTTGAAAAGCAATCGGTCGCTCGAGACGAACAGTGGACTCCTACATAGCCGATCTCAAGGCCGCGACACAGTTGGACATCAACCTCAAGATATACCGCATGAACCGCCTCGGCATCCCACAAGACCGAATCGCAAAGAGATTGGGCGTAATACAAAGGACAGGAGGGAATGGAGGGTCACATCTCAAATAATAAATGTTTAGTATTTAGACCAAAAAATCCTTAGGCCGAATAATTAGTATTTGAGATGTGACCCCCTATCGCCGGCATATTTGCTCTTGTCTGTATAGCAAAGGACGAGCCGGTTGGTGGCAAACCTGATATTCCAGTTCGCATATTCAGGGATGAGCATCCCATCAATGACGGTAAAATCAGCCGACGCCATAATATCGCAGGTTTTTTTGAGTTCGGTAATCTTCCTTGCACACCTGCGACTTCCTGCTGCCTCCCTGATAATGTCAACACCCGGGTGTCTGGCCTCAAATTCCTTCTCCATCTCGGCAAAGGGGATGGTCAGACTCCCTGCATGGAAGATGATCACCTCGCCTGCCGGCTGATTCTCACCGGTGCTTCCCATAGTCCATCCCGCCTGGGGATAGACCAGCAGGCCTGCCATAAAAAACGCAAAAAACAGGGTAATTATTGAAATCTGCTCTCTTTTCCTCATTTCATAACCTCCTTAGTTCTATAAAGTTTGGGTTTAGGGTCTGTCATGAAATAAGTATCACATTTATACATCTCATCTTCAGGCCATCTTTAGCCGATTCTCAATCGCAAAATCCTCAAAAGAGCCCTGCTATTCCTGCGGTTTTGCTCACTCGTATCGACTAAACCTGACCCA
>JAUWNZ010000221.1 GCA_030612385.1 Pseudomonadota bacterium
CACCAGGGCCGGCGAATTCGTAACCTTAAGGGAAGTTGTAGATGAGGTGGGGAGAGATGCGGCAAGATATAATTTCCTTATGAGACGGTCGGACAGCCACCTTGATTTCGATCTGGAACTTGCAAAGAAACAGTCGAATGAGAATCCTGTATATTACGTTCAATATGCGCATGCAAGGATATCGAGCATCATGAGATTAGCGCTCGAGCGAGGCTATGAGATTCCGGCCTTTGCTGATGTGGATTTGAGTCTTCTGACTCTGCCGGAGGAGATAGCTTTGATTAAGAAAATCACCGTTTTCCCGGAAATTGTTGAAGGCAGCGCCAGGACTCGTGAGCCCCACCGTCTCACGTTTTATCTTAACGATCTTGCCTCTGTTTTTCATAGTTATTATAATAAAAGCAGAGTGGTTACCGATGACCCGGCGCTGACCGGGGCGAGACTTTTTCTGGTTAAATCCGTTCATATTGTGATAGGAAACACATTGAGACTTTTGGGTGTGTCGGCGCCGGAGAAGATGTAATACTTGTTTGTAAGGGCTTACAGGTTTATGGTTCACAGGTTTCGTTCAAGAGCAAGCATTCACGGAGTACTGAAATTAGAAATTGGAAATTTGGCCTTCATGTTTTTGTACTGTCAACTCATAAACTTGTTTCATCCCTGCCTGTGCGTGCCCCTGTCTGCCGTGCCGACACAGGCAGGTGCATGCAGATAGGTCTCCCAAATTTCTAATTTCCAATTTCAAGCCGTGAACGGCTATGGTTTCTGAGTTTACCCGAATTTATTGAGAAGTTATCGGTTACAGCATATCAATGTCATCCCGGAATGTAAAAGATTTCGAATTCAAATTGAGCAAGCTTGGCCTTGCTATATTTATTTTTGGCAGTTCTTTTCTTTTGCTGTTTGTCTTTATTTTTGGCGTTAAGGTCGGCCGGGACATGGACAGCTACACGGAGAAGGACACAACAGACATACAATGTCCGGTGAAGCGGAAAATCAGGGGATCGGTTGACGCCCCGCGTGCGGCAAAGAGAGAAGAAGGCGATTTTAAACTTAACTTTTATGATGACCTGGTCCGGAAGAGGAAAACAACAGAAAAGAAAATAAAAACAACAGAGAAGAAAGCGGAAGCGAAATCTTCATTTAAAGGAAAATACAGGGTGCAGGCAGCCTCTTTCAGGGACAGGAAGGAGGCCGAGGTGCTCTGTAAAAAGTTGTCAAATATGGGTTATGATCCTGTGGTTGATGTGGTTGATCTGAAATCAAAAGGGAGATGGTTTCGTGTTTGCCTGAAAGGTTTTGAGACCCATAGTGATGCAAAAAAGGTGGAAGTGAAGCTGGAAAAGAAGATCAAGTGGCTCAGGTGCCTGGTTATCAGGGGATAGACTATGTTTGAAAGTTTGACTGAAAAATTAGAAGGGGTTTTTAAAAAGCTGAAGGGGGAAGCCAGTCTCGATGAGGAGAATATCAAGAGCGCCTTAAAAGAGGTCAGGATGGCGCTTCTCGAAGCGGATGTAAACTTCAAAGTGGTCAAGAAATTTGTCGAGGATGTCAGGACAAGGGCGGTGGGGCAGGAGGTTTTTGACAGTATTACTCCCGGTCAGCAGGTTGTGAAGATCGTTAATGATGGTCTTGTCGAACTGATGGGCGGGACGGACAGTCAGTTTAAGCTCCCAGGCAGATTTCCAGCGCCTGTTATGCTTGTTGGTTTGCAGGGGTGCGGCAAGACGACAACCGCGGCCAAGCTTGCCCGCTTATTGATGAATAAGAATAAAAGAGTTTCTCTGGTTTCGGCCGATGTTTACAGGCCGGCGGCCGTCGATCAGTTGAGGATTCTTGGAGAGAAAGTTGGCGCCGATGTCTACGATCCGAAAGGTTCGAATGATCCTGTCAGGATTTGTGTCGATGCGGTTGAAGAGGCAGGCAAAAGCGGTTATGATGCTGCAATTATTGATACTGCCGGAAGGCTGCACATAGATAGCAAGATGATGGAAGAATTGAAAAGGATAAAGAGCGCGATAAATCCATCGGAAATACTCCTTGTTGCGGATGCTATGACCGGCCAGGATGCGGTATCGGTGGCAGGTGAGTTTGACGGAGTTTTGGGCATCGACGGGGTGATCCTGACAAAGATGGATGGCGATGCCAGGGGTGGCGCGGCGTTGTCCATCAGGGAGGTAACCGGAAAACCGATAAAGTTTATTGGTGTGGGTGAGAAAATCGACGCCCTCGAGGTCTTTTACCCTGAACGTATGGCCTCGAGGATTCTCGGCATGGGGGATGTCCTGACGCTGGTCGAGAAGGCGCAGACCGCATTTGATGAAAAGGCGGCTCGTAAGCTGGAGAAGAAGATCAGAAAAGATTCCTTTACTCTTGAGGATTTCAGAGGCCAGTTAATTCAAATAAAGAAGATGGGTTCCCTCCAGGATATTCTTGGTATGATTCCAGGATTCGGCAAATCGAAGGCATTGAAAAACGCGAGTATGGACGAGAGTGAACTGGTCAAAGTGAAAGCCATTGTCGACTCGATGACCATGAAGGAGCGCCTGAATTATAAAATCATAAACGGACAGAGGAGAAAAAGAATTGCCGGAGGAAGCGGCACGACGGTTCAGGATGTCAACAGGTTGTTGAAGAATTACGTTGAAATGAGAAAGATGATGAAGATGGTGGCAAAAGGCGGCATGAAATCTCTGAGAAGAGGCAATTTTCCCTTTTAATAGAGTGCGGTATGTGTTAATCTTTTCGCAATTACGCAGGTTGTCGGGTTCAAGTTTCACAGTTGGGCGCATTCAGGAATGTATAAAGCTCGTTCCGGATTTTCCACGTGCAGGGCGCTTGGCGTGTTGCAAAAACCGGTGTAACCGTGAACCTGAGCAACTGCGAATATTTCTTCAGGAGGCAATGGGTAAGTTAATGGGAGTAAGGATAAGATTGGCGCGAGTGGGCACAAAGAAGAAGCCTTTTTACAGAGTTGTTGTTGCCGATGTCAGATCTCCGAGGGATGGTAAGTTTATTGAG
>JAUWNZ010000209.1 GCA_030612385.1 Pseudomonadota bacterium
AATCCTTAACTTAGGTAGATAGGCTGAAGGCTGAAGGCTGTTAGGGCTGAAGGAATATTAATCATAACTACCTTCTACCTAACAGCCTTCAGCCTAAACAACCTAAACACACCTACACTATTTTCAGAGAAAGCTCCATCAGTTGTTCCAGGTTGACCGTTGACGGGGCATCTGTGAGAAGACAGGCTGCTTTCTGTGTCTTGGGGAATGCCATGCCATCGCGGATAGATTCAGCGCCGATCATGATCGCGACAAGCCTGTCGAAACCCAGCGCCACGCCGCCATGAGGAGGGGCGCCATACTCGAGCGCATCGAGGAGGAATCCGAATCTCATCCGTGCTTCGTCTTCTTTCAGGCTGAGGGCATCGAATATTTTTGACTGTATCTCCCTGCGGTGAATACGTATGCTTCCTCCCCCTATTTCAGTTCCGTTCAGGACAAGATCATAGGCCCTGGCCCTGACTCCGGCTGGATCCGTCTCCAAGAAAGGTATGTCTTCCTCAACCGGCGAGGTGAATGGGTGATGTTTGGCCACAAATCTCTTTTCATGATCACTGTACTCAAACATGGGAAAACGGGTGACCCATGTAAAGGCGAAGTCTTTTTGCTCGATCAGTCCCGTTTTTTCCGCAAGATGAACCCTCAGATTACCGAGGGAGTCGTGGACTATCGACGGTGTATCGGCAACAAAGAGAATCAGATCGCCGGTGGATGCCTCCATTTTTTCATTTATCTGTTCAACTTCCAACGGCTTGAAAAATTTGAATATCGGAGATGTCCATCCGTCGGATTTGACCCGCGCCCAGGCGAGACCTTTAGCCCCGTAAGCGCCGACGTAATCTGTTAATCCATCGAGGTCTTTTCGGGAAAGCTTACTGCCTTCTTCCACTTTTATTGCCTTGACAACTCCGCCGCTGTCGGCCACCTCTCTGAACACCTGAAAATCCGAATTTTTCACTATCGGGGTCAGTTCCTTCAATTCCATAGAGAACCTTATATCCGGGCTATCCGTTCCATATCGTTCCATGGCCTCAGTGTATGTCAACTCCGGAAAAGGAACTGTGAGTTTGAGATCGAGGCATGATTCAAAGATGTGTGCCATGAGTCCTTCGGTCATCCTCATGATCTCTTCCTCGGAGACGAAGGACATCTCCATGTCGATCTGCGTAAACTCAGGCTGGCGATCCGCTCTCAGGTCTTCGTCACGAAAACACCTGACGATCTGATAGTATTTATCAAAGCCTGCAACCATCAGTAATTGCTTGAAAAGCTGGGGCGACTGGGGCAGCGCATAAAATGTTCCCTGACTTACCCTGCTCGGGACAAGGTAATCGCGGGCGCCCTCGGGTGTGCTCTTTGTAAGGAAAGGAGTTTCGATTTCTATGAAACCCTCTTTCTCCATATAGTTCCTGGTCCTGGCGGCGACCTTGCTTCTGAGTATCAGATTCTGCTGCATCTCCGGGCGTCTCAGATCGAGGTATCTATACTTCAGACGTATATTTTCAGAGATATCAGTATCGGTATCGAGGACAAATGGCGGCGTCTTTGATTCATTCAGTATCTCAAGTTTATCTACCATAACCTCGACATCGCCGGTTTTCAAGTCGGGATTTACCATCCCTTCCGGCCTGATCCTGACCCTGCCTTTGACTGCAAGGACAAACTCACTCCTTATCCTGTGGGCTTCTTTATGAATGACCGGGCTTATCTCAGGGTTAAAGACGACCTGCGCCAGTCCTTCTCTATCTCTTAAGTCCACGAATATCACGCCGCCGTGGTCTCTTCTCCTGTGAACCCATCCCATCAGGACCACATCTTTTCCCACATCGTTGGCCGTGAGATTGCCGCAATAATGTGTTCTCTTTTCAACAGTTATAAAATCGGACAAAGTTGTTTACCTCTTGTGCTTAATTTAGGTTGTTTAGGCTGAAGGCTGAAGGCTGTTAGGGCTGAAGGAATATTAATCATAAACACCTTCTACCTTTCACCCTTTTCTCGTTCCCACGCTCCCGCGTGGGAATGCATAACTTTCCTATCCATTCAGTGTAAATTCTACAATGATGTTTGATACCTGAGTAGTTACGCACGGACAAACGAGTTTGTCCACGCCACCCGCCTTTCCCCATTCAACATTCGATGTTGGATGTTCAATGTTCATCTTTTCCTTTCAGCTTCTACACTTTAATTTCTTTTCTTCCTGCGCCTTTGCGCCTTTGCGTGAGACCTTTTTTCATTCGATGTTCATTCTTTTAACAATGTCGTTTATATTATCAAGGCCCAGGGTCTCCTGCGTCCCCGTTCTCATATCCCGGAGTTCAGCCTTCCTTTCCTGCATTTCCCTTTCTCCAAGGATCAATGTGTAACTGCTGTTCAGTTTATTTGAGCGTTTCATCTGGCTTTTAAGGCTCCTTCCCGAGTAATCCATCTCTGTCCGGATTCCCTGCATCCGGAGGTGGTTGCACAGGGTATATGCGAATCTGCCGGCTTCGTCCCCGAGAGCGGCGATAAAAAGGCGGGGGTGCACCGCAAACTCATCATCTTTCAGCGGAAGCATTGAAATAAGGCGTTCAAATCCGATGGCAAATCCTGCTGCAGGGATATCCGGCCCGCCCAGTTCCTTTATCAACCCGTCGTATCTTCCGCCGCCCGCCACGGCATTTTGCGCCCCTTCCGATCCTGTTGTGACTTCAAAGGCAGTTCTCGTATAATAGTCGAGTCCCCTGACCATTTTGGCGTTTACTTCAAAGGATATATCGAGCGCCGTAAGGTATTCTTTGACCTTTCCAAAGTGATCATGGCATTCGGAGCAGATATAATCGAGCAGCTTAGGCGCTTCGGCGATAATCTCCCGGCAGCTTTCCTGTTTGCAGTCAAAGACCCTCAGCGGATTGGTTTCGAGACGTCTCAGGCAGTCGCCGCAGAGACCATCCCTTTTATCCTGAAGAAAACCGGTGATCTCCTCTCGAAATGACGGCCGGCACCCGGAGCATCCAAGTGAATTGATTTCGAGACGCGGGTCCGAAATACCGACACTCTTTAAGAAACAGATTAAGATGAGTATCAGTTCCGCATCGGCGCGGGGATCATCCATCCCGATGAGTTCCACATTGATCTGATGGAACTGTCTGAACCTTCCCTTCTGTGGCCTTTCGCGTCTGAACATGGGGCCGATGGTAAAGAGCTTC
>JAUWNZ010000193.1 GCA_030612385.1 Pseudomonadota bacterium
TTGACCTTTGTCCCGGAAGAAAAAGAGTACCGGCGTTACCATCTGCACGATAGTCATGTCCAAAAGGCGATCAGGCGGGCAGTCAAAAAGGCAAAAATAAGCAAACGTGCTTCTTGCCATACCTTCCGCCATAGTTTTGCCGGCCACCTGTTACAGGCTAATTATGACATTCGCATCATTCAGAAATTGTTGGGGCATAGTGATGTGCGAACCACAATGATTTATAAACATACGATTAAGAGCCGGACTATTAAAGAAGCTAAAAGCCCGCTCGATTTTTGACTGCGTGCAGCGGACTCGCAATGGCTCGCCATAGACAATGCCAGAATCATGCAATTGGTAAATCAGTGGGTGTCAGCCTCGTGTTCCGGAAATGTTGAGCGCAAAAAAACATCCGTTTTCGATTTATTGAAGCTCCCCGCAACAAGTTGCGGGGAATTTCCGACTGTTAGTCAGCGCAAATAAATTGTTAATGTGCAATAAAAATCCGAACAAAATTCAGTTTTCAGGGTAAGAAAAAGGGGACAGATTTATTTGTTTGCATTGCTCGGTCTTCCTTGTCCACAAAACTTCACCCGCCTTGCAATTTTCTTCTCGATTTCATCCACAAACCTGGAAGTGCCTGTCAACTGTCCCAGTTGTAACGATTGACGAATTGGGATAAAAATAAATCTGTCCCCTTCTTTCCTGACACCATTAGCGCTATATCCAGAAAGTTTCTACATTGTACTCATGAATGTTGTTATCTTTCGTTACAAGAGAGCAATTATTTTGATTAGCCTGGGCAATTAATAACCTATCAAATGGATCCTTGTGATAATCGGGAAGCAGGGTGGAATCAATCATTTCGGAAGCAGAAGGTTCAATCATTTGTATATTTGCATTGTTCATTATTTCGTTTTTCCATGCAGTCACGTTTGATATTGATATTCTGTCCTTTTTCACTAACAAAGCAATCTCCCAGAACGATATAGAAGAAACATAAAGACGGCCCTTTTTGGCCTGGTTATCAAAAAAGGTTATAAACCCTTCCGAGACCGATATTTTATTATTCCAGAAAATTAGAGCATGGGTATCAAATAAATAGGTCTCCTTTTTCACAGATATTCCTCCCAGATATCTTCAACAGGTTTGATAAGCTCTTCGGGTGCAACCATAATCTGAGGTTTAATAGTCATTTTATCTCGCCAATCTGTTTGGTGTGTGGGTACCAAACGGGCAACTTCTTCTTTATTTCTCTGGATTATTATGGTTTCTCCCTTTGATGCCATGTTTAAATAATCGAACAGATTATTTCTTAATTTGGTTGCAGATATTTTAATCATTGCAAAATCCCCATTCTTTATTTTTTTTAGGCATATGGTCACGCTCATCATTCTATGTACACGAGCATATATTCCTAACAATATATTGTCAACAACTAAATCGTGTCTGAACGAAAACCCCGTTCAGGTCGGAATGACATGGTTGGCAAGAATCAAGAGCAGGCTTGACCCTTAATTTCCATTCCCACTGGTCCCATATCCTTAGTCCCCAGCCAAGTTCCTTGAATCTTTCAAGGTCTTCTTTGCCTTCAAGGGCCAGTGACCAAACCATCGGCTTGGTCCAGCCGTGCTTTTCTGTAACCTGAGAAACGGTGAAGCCCTGGGACAAATCGGCATTTGTCGAATTTGCCAATACTGGCATTTTCGACAAATGGTCACGGATCGCCTCCCTGGGTTGTCCCAATCTCTTTGCAATCCTGTCCTACTGGGATGCCAGGACGATTCATGCGAGAAAGGATATGAAGAAAAGAAGTATCAGCTCAATAAACAGGAGTGCGATTCCAAAACAACATTGCGCATTATCTGTCATTGCGAGGAGCCGCAGGCGACGTGGCAATCCCGAGATTGCTTCGGTCGTCCCTCCCTCGCAATGACACCCCTGTTTATTGAGCTGAAACGGTCTGATGGTTGTATTTTTACGTCATGAAAATTATTGAATGTGTGCCCAATTTCAGCGAAGGCAGAAATAAAGATAAAATTTTCAGTATAACAGAAGCGATCTCCGGAGTAAGTGGCATTGATATCCTTGACTTCAGCATGGACAAAGATCATAACAGAAGCGTTTTGACCTTTATCGGAACCCCAAAAGATGTCGAAAGAGGAGCGATTGCCGCCTGTGAGAGGGCGTTGGAACTGATCGATATAAGAGGGCATTGCGGAGTTCATCCCCGCATCGGCGCAGTAGATGTGGTTCCCTTTGTTCCAATAAAAGACATCGATATGTGGGAAGTCGTGGCAATAGCCCACAGCTTCGGTCGCGCATTTGGCGAGAGGAACGATATTCCGGTTTATTTTTACGGTGAAGCGGCGCTGGAACCGGGAAGGAAAGAATTGTCCGATATAAGAAGAGGAGGATACGAGAGGTTAAGTGAGAAAATAAACGATCCCTTATGGGCTCCCGATGCGGGTCCTGCCATCCACAATCCTCGTGGAGGCGCTGTGGCTGTGGGCGCAAGAAACCCGCTGATAGCCTTCAATATTAACCTCGATACCGATGATTTAGATGTGGCAGAAAATATTGCTAAATCCATAAGATACTCGAGTGGAGGTCTCAAACATGTCAAGGCGATCGGCGTTTCACTGAAGAGCAGAAAGATTGTTCAGGTATCGATGAATCTCACCAACTATAAAGAAACCTCCGTCAGGAAGGTCTTTGACACAGTAAAAGAGCTGGCCATCAAATATGGCGCCGATATTCTTGAATCCGAGCTGATAGGCCTTATTCCTAAAGCGGCTCTTGAAGGCGTAACTGCCGGTTATCTCAAGTTAGCCGGATTTTCATCTGATAAAATACTTGAAAGCTGTTCACTGCTTGAAACTTGATAGTATAGGAATTCCCATTTTTTGTTCAAGCTTATTAATAGGTTAGATTGGTTTAATTGGTTAGATTGGTCAACTAATTGAGCCAATCAAACTAATTTAACCTAACCCGGACGAGCCGGAACCAAAAAATGGTTCAAGGTTCAACGGTCGGTCGTAGGGGCAGGCCTGTGTGCCTGCCCTGTAAACCAGGGCAATCACATAGGATTGCCCCTACAACCGTGAACCTGACAACCTGAATAGCTACAATTCTTTTGCCATTTTCGCACGAATTTCACTCGTTCCCAGGCTCTGCCTGGGAATGCATGCCTTAAGGCTCTGCCTTAGTCTTACACCAAAGCCTTCGGTGGATTCGCTCCGCTTAATCCACCCTACAAATTTCTCTTCATCTTTTCCCATTCAACATTCGATGTTCGTTCAGCCTTCAGCCTAAACTCCCCAACCCCTACAGGACAGGAAGGTAGCGGTCAATCTCATACTGGCTCACATGAGTGCGAAATTGATCCCATTCAACCTTTTTGTTCGCTATGAATTTTTCAAAGATGTGATCTCCCAGGGCTCCTTTTACGACCTCGCTCTCGGATGCAAGCACGAT
>JAUWNZ010000108.1 GCA_030612385.1 Pseudomonadota bacterium
AGTCTCTGACCAGCATAATGTCCCTCCAGCCTCCTACAAAGCACATCCTTGTCTTCTGGGCGATAAAACCCGCGATGACTCCAACAATAAGTGAAATTATAAGAGGGGCATACTGTGCTCCCGGACCCTTCTCGCTGAAGAGGAGAAAATGCGGCTTAAATATTATCAGGAGAAGGAGGAAAACCATAAAGAGGGGCAGCATCAAGGCCGGTATCTTAGAAGCGCCGCCGGCCCGCCCGAGGTTATAACCACCCTTTAAAAACCGGATGCCGACAAACGCCCCCACAATAACTCCTAAAAGCGCCGAGATGCCGTTAAGATCGCCACCGGCAAGCCTTATCAATGCCCTGATGGGACAGCCAAGGAAGACCAGAGCCCCAATCATGAAGAAGGCGCCCAGAAAAAATCGTATTATCGGGGACGATCCTCCTTTCGGCCTGAACTCTCTGAAGGCGAAGGCCGAGATAAGAGCGCCGAATACAAAACCCATTATCTCCGGTCGAATATATTGCACTACCCCCGCACGATGCAGTCCGAGTCCGCCTGTGATATCGCGGTAAAAGCAGGCAACGCAGATGCCCATATTCGCAGGATTTCCCCACTTCGTGAGCAGGGATGCGAGTATCCCAAGAACCAGACCTCCTAAAATAATCCATGTCTTTTGTGTCCAGAATCTATCTCCCACTGCCATTTCCTCCTTTTCCTTATTTGACGATGTCATGCGACTACCTAAATTCAAGGAATATGTCAAATTCATAATAGTTATAATTCTTCGTTGATTATAATTGAAATTTATGGCAAAGAGTCTTCTCATGAGCTACGATCAATTCAGGAATATCACCCTACAGCAGTTGGAATCTCTCATCCATCTTATCGAGGAAGGGAGCTTCAGCCGCGCTGCGGGGAAGATGTTTCTGACCCAGCCATCCCTTACAAAGCACATCAAAAATCTGGAAGAGTCGGTAAATGCCAGGATTGTCAACAGAGAGACTACTGGAATTTCTCTGACACCTGAAGGAAACATCCTGTATGACTATGCGAGGAGAATCTTGAAATTGAGGGATGAGGCGAGGGAAAAGATTTTAAGGGCAAGGGAGAATGAAGCCGGAAACATCTTCATCGGCGCCAGCACCATTCCCGCAACATATATCCTGCCCCGCCTTCTGAATGAGTTCAAGAAACAATTTCCTGATATCCGGGCATATATTCAAACCGGCGATAGTGAAGAGACCCTGCAGATGATCCTGAATAATCAGGCGGAAATAGGCTTCATAGGCAAGAAGACTTATAACAAAAGGCTGAATGTCGAATCCCTCTGGAAGGACAGTCTTGTCCTGGCCGTTCCATCGGATCATACCTGGCGGAAGAGGGAATATGTGACACTCGATGACGTTTCAAAGGAGCCATTTATCATCCGTGAGCGGGGCTCCGCGACCAGGGATATCCTGGAGGAATACCTGCGTAAAAACACCGGCTTGAGCCTTTCAAGATTCAATGTTATATGTGAAATGGGAAGTTCTGAAGCGGTCAAAGAGGCGATCATAGCCGGTCTCGGTGTCTCCATTTTGTCTATCCATGCTGTCGGGCGTGAATTGAAACAGGAGACGCTTGCTGAGGTAACGATTGCCGATTGCGATATCTCGAGACATTTTTATCTGATTTATAGAAAGCAATTCAGTTTAATGCATTATCACAGGTTGTTTCTGGAATTTGTGAAGAAATACGCCGTTCACCGCTGAGGCCGCAGAGAACGCAGAAATTTTCTATAAAAAACAAAAAGGGTTCTGTGATCTCTGTGGTGAAATAATTCAAGATTTGACAGTCTCGTGAAAAGTCTACGCAGTGTCATTCTGAGGAGCCCTTCGCCCATGTCATTCTGAGGAGCGAAGCGACGAAGAATCTGGGGCTCAGGATAAACTCCGCAACGAAGAATCTCAGTGATATCAGATTCTTCGCTATCCCTTTCGTTATACTCAGGGCTTCGGCTCACCAGACGCTGTCCTGAGCAAAGTGAAGGAATAACAAAAGAGTGTTTTTCAGACTTCAAACTCAAAACTTTCATATAAGGTGGTATTTGAATTATGGCAATCAAGATACGTTATTACAGCACAAACAGAAACCTCACAGGTGTCGAGGGGGTTGTCCCATTTAAAGGATATGTTTCCTTCAGGGATGCCCTCCTTGCCGGACAGGCCCCTGACGAGGGGCTCTTCATGCCCGATACGATTCCCACGCTCTCCATGGATGATGTTATGGCGTTTAAGGGGGGCGATTATAGAGAGACGGCGATGCTTGTGGCAGGGGCATTCCTGCGCGACGAGATGCCTTCAGATGAATTGAAAAAGATAATCGAAGATTCTTATAATTTCAGCATTCCCATAGAGAGGGTTTTTGACCGAAAATACATAATGAGGCTCGATCAGGGCCCCACCGCCTCCTTCAAGGACTTTGCAGCGAGGATGATGGCGAGACTGATGAGCTATTTTCGCGGCAGGGGAAAGAGGTTGAACGTCCTGGTGGCAACATCAGGAGACACCGGGAGCGCCGTTGGCGAGGCATTTAAAGGTATTTCGGGAATAGACGTCTATATACTCTATCCAGGGGGGGAGGTGAGCGGAAGGCAGAAAAAGCAATTGGATACGATTGGCGGCAATGTGAGAACGATCTCCGTCGAGGGAAAGTTTGACGACTGCCAGAATCTGGTAAAACAGGCCTTTTCCGACCTTGAGCTTGATCATCTCAATCTTACCTCAGCCAACTCGATAAACTTCGGCAGGATACTTCCGCAGATCGTTTATTATGTTTACGCATACGCACAGCTTGCCGAAAAGGGGGAGGAGATTGTTTTTTCCGTTCCTTCGGGCAATTTCGGCAACGCCCTCGGTTGTGAGTATGCGAGAAGAATGGGAGTGCCCGTTAAGAAACTGATCATGCCGACCAACGAAAACGACGAATTCCCAAAATATTTAGAGACAGGCTGTTATGAAAAGGTATCACCGTCCAGGGCATGCCTGTCCAATGCGATGAATGTCGGGCACCCGAGCAACCTGGCCAGATTCTTTGATTTATATGGCGGAACCGTCGACAGGACGGGAATCGTTCATACTTACCCGGATCCTGATGCAATGAGGGAAAATATATTTTCCGTGAGTGTATCAGATATTGTTACAAAACAGACTATAAGAAGAGTTTATGACAAATATAATGTTATCTTGGAACCTCATGGCGCTGTCGGCTGGAGAGGACTTGAGATCTATCTTGAAGAGCATGGTGATTTTCCATTGTGTGTATCTTTGGAAACGGCAGATCCGGCAAAGTTTCCGGCTGAGATCAGGGAACTCCTCGGCATAACTCCCATGCTCCCGCAAGGCATGAAGGATATCGACAAAAGAACGGGGAAACCGCTGGAATTGCCGGGTGACTACGCGATATTAAAAGAGTATCTCCAGGACAATCTGAAAATAAGGGATTAAGGTAACGCTTACTATACTGCTTTTTGAGCCGGTCAAAATTGCACAGTATATGTAGCGGAAGGCTTTAGCCTTCCATGTATTGGCACGTAGCACGTACCAGAAAGCTTCAGCCTCCCATTAAAAGAGAATGGAGACCTAAAGGTCTCCGCTACACGGGATTCACTTATACTCTACACGGCCACAGATTACGCTAAATTATGGCCGACTACAGTATAGCTCAATAAGCTTGGGTAGGCCCTTCGACAAGCTCAGGGTACGCCGTACCCTGAGCTTGTCGAAGGGCGCCCATATCGGGGAGGTTACACCCGGCCCCCACACTGATTTACTGAAAACGTGCCAAAATAGCAGTATGAGAAAGGAATAAATATGGAGATAAGTCAGGTGTTCGATATTTCAAACTATTATTTCAATCCGTATTCAGTTCCGCCGATGGTGACGGCGGTTTTTTCGCTTTGGTTGGGGATATATGTATTTCTTCAGAACAAGAGATCGCCGGCAAACATCTCCTTTTTCCTTCTCATCCTAAGCGCCGCTGTGTGGCTTTCCGGAATTTCAGTCATTTATTTGATTGAGAAACCGGAATTAGCCATATCTATTTACAAGCGCTATACATTTTTAGGGGTGGCCACCATCTCGCCGGGCGTCTATACGTTTACAGTATCGGCGTTAAAGTTGTTTGAAAAAAAGAAGAAGTTTATCCTTGCGAATTACATCATAGCATTTGTCTTCTACATCGCGGCGCTCAAAACAGACTGGCTTGTTATCGGCGTAAGAAGGTACTTCTGGGGGAACTACATACAGTACGGTTCTCTTGCATATCCTTTTCTCCTCTTCTTTTTTGTGATTATGGTCATATCTTTTGTTTACTATTCTGCCAGTAGAAGAAAAGCAGCCGCTGGAATCGATATAGATCAGATAAAACTCCTTTTCACAGGGGTGATTATAGTAGGCTATATTGGCGCAGTGGATTATCTGCCCTGTTTTGGAGTAAATATATATCCTTTTGGCTACCTTCCCGTCCTTGCTTTTGTATTGCTTCAAGGCTACGCCATAATAAGGCACAGAAACATTACATTCCGTCAAATCATAACCAACATAGATGATGGTATTATCGTTACAAACAAAAGCGGCATGACAACCATGGTCAATCCTTCCGCGGAAAGAATAACCGGGCTCAGATCGGCCGATTTTCTCGGTAAAGATATTATCGAAGCTTTTTCCTCTTCTATCCACAAATTGAAGGATCCGGGGCAAATCATGGAACTTGTGGATAGAATCAAGGATAATCCCTGGCAAGCAATTGATGAAGAGATCAGTTATTCAAGGCCTGCCGCGTACATTAACATAACTTCAACGCCGGCCAAAGACAGGTTTGGCAATATGGCAGGAGTTATAATAGCACTAAGAGATATCACCGAACGTAAGCGAGTAGAGGAGAGGTACAGAGACCTTTTTGAAAACACCATCGATGGAGTTTATACGGTAGACATCGAGGGTAAATTTACTTCTTTCAACAAGACATTTGCAGAGATATTGGGATATCCTGCCGAGGAACTTACAGGAATTAACTTCAGAAAAACTATGGATACAGAGGGCGCAGAGTATGTCTTTCAAAGATACCATGATCTCCTTCTCACGGGAAAATCGGCCAAGAATTTTTCTTACGAGATAATCAGAAAGGACGGTGAAAGGAGGAT
>JAUWNZ010000217.1 GCA_030612385.1 Pseudomonadota bacterium
AAGAGATTCAGGTTAAAAGAGGCGGCAGCGCAAGTCAATGAAATCAAATAAGATCGCCGGAATAATAAATTCCATAGATAAATTGCCAACCCTGCCTTCTGTTTATGTAAAACTCTCTCATCTTTTGGATGCGCCTGACTCAACGATCAAAATGATAAGCAACGTAATTTCTGAAGATCAGGCAACAGCCGCCACAATACTCAAGCTCGTCAATTCCGCCTTATATGGTTTTCCTGAAAAAATAGGAAATCTTCAGCGGGCCATCGTAATCCTGGGACTGAATGAAATAAAAAACCTTGTGCTTGCAACCTCCGTATTGGAAACAACAAAACAATTTAAATATGATTGCGGATTTGATATGGAGGAGTTCTGGAGACATTCAATAGGATGCGCAGTTTCAGCAAGAATCCTGGCTGAGACTGCCTACCTGAAAAGACCGGAAGATGTCTTTGCCGGAGGCCTTCTTCATGATATAGGGAAGTTGATTCATGTTACCTATCTGCGCGACGAGTTTGCCGGCGTAATAAAAGATGTTGAGGAATCCGGTATCCCTATGTTTGAATCAGAGGAAAAGATACTTGGCTTCAGTCATCCCCAGACGGGCAGTGCATTAGCCGAAAAGTGGGGTCTGGCCAGGGAGACAATCGACATGATAGCCTGCCACCATTTATCTGATAACACTATAACCATGACGAAGGAGATTGCCGCGGTTCATATCGGGAACACCATCTGCACCGCCCTTCGGATGGGCTCAGGCGGAGAAAAACGAGTGCCGGTTGCAAATCAGGAAGTATGGGAGATACTGGGCATCGAGTTGAGCAGTATGGAGTACGTTATGACGAGGGCCATGAAGCTGTTTGAAGAAAGCATCTCTATTTTTGGACTTTAAGGTTTTGGGCGCCCTGCTTCGATCGATGCGCAAAAACTAACAGTAAGCGTTCACCGCAGAGCTCGCAGAGAGCGCAGAGAAATTAGCCTTGTAAGCCAAGAGCTAAGATCGTTCTCTGCGCTCTCTGCGGTGAACGCTTACCCTAAAGGTTTATAAAAAATGCAAGAGAAACAGGTCCGGATCGGTCAGGATGAATTTGAATCGATGACCAAAAGATTGCGCTTTCTGGAAGAATCTAACAGCGCACTTATTTCCATTCAGGATAAATTAGAGCGGTTAAGCCACTTTCGCCCCGAGACGATTTTATCCTATAATATTCATCATATAATCGAGTCATGGCTTTCCAAGCTTGGGGAGCTGGTAAAAACCGAGGTCTGTTCAGTCTTCCTCGTGGAAGATAAAAGTCTTGAGTTTGTCCATGAAATATCAGAACCCGAAGGGCTTTCGTCCCTTACTCAAAAGGAAGTTGATGCCCAGATAGGCCTGGGAACCTTTGGACAGACCATCAATAGCGGCGTTCCCACATGTGTTCCTGCAGAGGTTCTTGGCAAAGAAAGCGGCCGGCTACTCAGCATAATGATAGCCCCCATTTCCAGCAGGGAAAGAACCTTAGGCGCGATTGTTGTTGCTTTTGAAGAGGACAAGCAATTCATAAGACAGCAAACCTTAAGGTTTCTATACATTCTCGCAAAGTTATTCGCCACATCACTGGAAAACGCATACCTCTTTAACGACCTGAAATCTGTCTACTTCGATACCATCAAAGCCATCACCAACTCCATAGAGGCGCGAGACCCCTACACGAAAGGTCATTCTGACCGGGTGGCTCGAATCGCTAAGACAATAGCCGAGGAGCTAAACTGGGATAAAAACGAGATAGGGCTGATCGATTGGGGAGGGATGCTTCACGATGTAGGAAAGATCGGCGTTTACGATGCCATTCTCCACAAACAAGGCAAATTAACCGCCGAGGAACGTAGTATCATGGAAGTACACCCTCTAATCGGCGCTCAAATAGTTGAAGGCATTTCTTTCTTAAAACCTATAATACCATATGTCCTGGAGCACCACGAAAGGTTTGACGGAAAGGGTTATCCTCAAAGCCTTAGTGGCAACGGCATCTCCATCAAGGGAAGGCTTCTGGCAGTGGCCGACGCCTTCGATGCAATGACCTCCGACAGACCATATAGAAAAGCCCTCAAGCCGGAAGAGGCATTCAAAGAGATATTAAGGGGTGCAGGAAGTCAATTTGATCCCGAGATTGTAAGGGGCTTTGAAAAAGTCTGGGCATCCTGGCAAAGTTAATAAGGTGAACAATCTACTCTTAGAAAGGATACGTGAAGTTGCAACACAACTGGGAATTGAGACCTGTTTAGAGCTCAGCCCGAAGATACTCATTCCCCAGCGGAGGATAAGAGACCTCTGTTTTGAGAATAAGTGCGGAAACTTTGGCAACCATTATATGTGCCCGCCCCGTGTCGGCACCTTAGAGGAACATAAAGACAGGCTGAAGAAGTATCGAAATGGCATATTGCTCCAGTATTCTAAACCTCTCGATGTAAATAATGACCGCGGGGGCATTAAGAAAACCAAAGTGGATTTTCACCGTAAGATTCTTCAATTAGAAGACTTTTTAGAGAATAAAGGCATGGAAGATGTCTGGGGAATGATCGGTGGAAGCTGCGGCCTGTGTGATCAATGCCGGGCCGGGTTCAGCCTGTCCTGTCCTTATCCTGATAAGGCCAGGATGTCGTTGGAGTCGATAGCGATCGACGTCCTTGCACTGTTGGATAAAAACGGTCTGGATAGTAAGTTTTACCCTGACAGGATAATATGGACGGGCTGTGTGCTCTTTTAACACCAACGAAAACATGAACCCGTTCCCAATTGCGGGAACTGCTCGCCTGTAAGACTCGTTTTTAGCCGCATGGATTCGCTTTTTACCAGTAAGAACACTCATAGAAAAAGAAAAAATGATTAGAAATATCTCGATTACATATTAAGGTGGTTTGGCAAGACAGAAGGAGTGGCCGGAAGTTGCTACCGGGAATTTATTCAAGAGGGGATTAATATCAAAGATAAGGTCGAAGTTAGCGATCGGTTTAGCTGAGGAGTATGGGATTTCATTTGCGGAGGTAGCACGTTAACTTGGAG
>JAUWNZ010000227.1 GCA_030612385.1 Pseudomonadota bacterium
CGTAAAGATATACGCCGATGCGTATAAAAAAGATGTCAATTTTTTTGAATTTACGAGGAGCCTCGAGGCCTACAAAAAGACTATGAAAAATGATACGACGCTGGTGATTTCCCCGGATGTGAAATTCTTCAACTATATTAAAGGACCGCATAACAGGTGATTATCCCCGAAGGAATTTATGATGAAACTGTTGGACGATATTTATGTCTATGAATGGACAAACCCACTTGCCAACAATTGCAACAGCTACTATATAGGGGGGAATGTTCGAGCGATCATCGATCCCGGGCTTAAGGAATATTTGCCGGGTCTCCTCAAGAATATGACAGAAGATGGAATAGATGCGGGTGATGTGAAGTATATCATCAACACCCATTCTCACCCTGATCATTACGAGGCGTCCGGGTCGTTTAATGATCCTGATATCAAGATAGGACTGAACGATAAGGAGATGGAGTTTTTTGAGACAATTGGCGCCGAGATGTTCAGGTGGTTCGGCCTGGATCCTCCGAGGATAAGGACGGATATCATTCTCAAAGAGGGGAGCATCACCCTTGGAGACGAGATTTTTGAGATATTTCTTACTCCCGGTCATTCACCAGGCTCGATAAGTCTCTACCAGGCAAAGGGGAATATCCTGTTCTCAGGAGATGTTATATTTGATCATAATGTCGGCAGGACAGACTTTCCGGGATGCGATTCCGCTCTCCTTAAAAAAAGCATACTGACCCTTGCAAAACTTGATATCGACTATCTTCTCCCCGGCCATATGGGAATTGTTCAGGGAAACGATAATGTCAAAGAGAACTTCCAATCGGTAATAAAGAATATCTTTCCCTATATTTCCTGATGGAGAGAAAAAATGGCCATTGAAATTTCAAATTTTTATCTTACCTTTTCCACAACGGCCGACACCGACGCCATCGATATTACTCGCCATGTGTCTGAGAAGGTTTCCGAGACAGGCATATCTGAGGGACATGTCCTGCTTTTCATACCCGGTTCAACCGCCGCCCTGACCACAATCGAGTATGAAAGCGGCGTTATCGAAGACCTCAAGGAAGCCTTTGAACGTCTTGTGCCAAAGGGAATATCCTACAGGCATGATGCGAGGTGGGGAGATGGAAACGGCTATTCCCATGTTAGAGCGGCTCTCTCGGGCCCGTCCCTTGCGATCCCAATCATTGATGGAGAGATGCAGCTCGGTACCTGGCAGCAGATTATCCTCCTTGATTTCGACAACAGACCGAGAAAGCGCCGGGTTGCAGGTCAGGTCACCGGAAGAAATAATCGATGAAAGATGTGAGTGAAGAGGTGGTGGCAGATTTGAAAGACTGGTTTGCCGGCTACGTTCAGTCATTTAAAACAGGGGATGATGATCTGCGGCAAAACATAGCTTTAAAAGAAGAGCATACCGGACTGGTGTGCAGGGAGATTTTAGACATCGGTGAAAAACTTGGATTAAGAGATGAAGACCTTCGGCTGGCGGAGGTCATCGCCCTTTTTCATGATCTCGGCCGCTTTGAGCAATACGCCACCTTTCGAACCTTTGTGGATCGCCAGTCTGTAAACCATGCGGAACATGGTGTGAAAATACTTCGGGAAAGCGAGATTTTAAACAATCTTGATGAGTCGGTGCGAAAGCTGATCCTGTGCGCGATTTTGTATCACAACCGTGTGACCCTGCCGCAAAAAGAGACAAAAGAATGTCTGTTTTTTACCAGGTTATTGCGTGATGCCGATAAACTGGATATCTGGCGGGTGGTCACCGATTACTACCGGCAGAAGAATGGAAATGGAAAGCGAAACGGCGCCATTGAACTTGGTCTGCCCGACACCCCCGGAATTTCAGATGACGTCTATAGAAATCTGATGGAGGGGGAAATAGTGGACTTTACGCACTTAAAAAACCTGAACGATTTTAAGCTGCTTCAGGTCGGATGGATATACGATATCAACTTTGCGCCCACATTCCGGTCTATTCAAAAGAGGGGCTATCTGAAGATGATCAGGGGTGTCCTGCCTGCATCAGAAGAAACAGAAAAAATCTTTTCTCTTGTCCAATCTTACCTGGACGAACAGGTATCGAACTGAAGTTCAATAACACCCTTCGTTTCTGAAGGCTGAAGGCCGGTAACCAAGCCCACCTGCCGCTTTGGAGCAACAGCGGGAAAGTGGTTAGGTGCAGCGCTTGGTGTTGCCCTTTTTATTTCTTTTTACTCGTGATCTTTACCGCCGAACAGGCTGTGACAAAAAGAGTTATTCTCCACGCGTAATCTCTTCCGCTATTAATTCAGCCTGCTTCAAAACTGTTTCAGTTGCCAGCTTCTGCATATCCGGTGGATAGCCATACTGTCGTAGTGTTCTCTTTACAATGACCTTCAGTTTTGCCTTTACGCTTTCCTTGATTGTCCAGTCGATTGATGCGTTTTTCTTTACCCTTTCAAACAATACAACAGCAAGTTCTCTTAATTTGTCTTTTCCCATTACCTCCCGTGTGTCACCACCGGACTAATTCCCCGCCATTTTCACCGGTTTAGAATCCTACCAATACTATTTTCTTCCATTGAAATATTTCAATTATATCTTATTCCCTGTATTTTCTTTGAATGTTGCTCCTGAAATTGCTGGGCCGTGAAAGATTGAGTCATATTGGCGCCTATGACAGGGAACCAGGCCTTGGGATATTTGCCGGCTTAAATGTGCTTCCCAAGCCGACTTATATGAATACATATTCCTGCCGATGTTCAGAATCACAAGTAATGAATTTGCAGAGCAAGGTCATTACTTGCTTGAAGAAGAGGTATCCCAGTTTATACTGTAGTGATTATATCAATCTTGATTTTCACTCGATTCCACATTTTGGTGATGAGTCAGAA
>JAUWNZ010000258.1 GCA_030612385.1 Pseudomonadota bacterium
GGATTGATTGACCTGAACAGCGCCACCGGAGAGGAACTTATGTCTATCGATGGAATCGGTACCGTTCTTTCAGCGAGGATAATAGCGGGACGGCCATATGGAACCATAAATGATCTGCTCAAAGTGAAGGGGATTGGACCAAAAAGACTTAGATTTTTTCGTCATTATTTAGACGTAATAATGTCCCCGTAATATAGATTATCTTCAAAACCCATTGCAGAAGGAGCATTTGTAGCCGTTCACGGCTTGAAACTTGAAATTGGAAAGTAGAAATTTGGGAGAGATGTTCGTGTGTGCCTGCCTGTGCCGGCACCTGTCTGCGTGCGAACACGCACAGGCAGGGATGAAACGAGCTTACGAGGTGGATGTTTACAAACCGGCAGAAGCGTTATCAGATATGATCCGGCACGACTTTGATAAATGGAATAAAATTGAATGTGTTCATCAACAGTACAAAACCATGAAGGCCGAATTTCCAATTTCTATTTTCTAATTTCAACGTTCCGTGAATGCTTCCGAGCATTTGAACAGGGAGATAGGAGAATACACAAAGGAGCTGAGAGATGCCGAAAAAAGTGAGGTCAATCGTTATTACCGGCAACGGGACAAATTGTGAGATGGAGATGGCTCATGCCTGCCGGCTCGCCGGTTCCGACGAGGTCGATATTATTCATATCTCCGAATTGCTCCATGGCGGGAAACGACTTGATAATTATCACTTCCTCAATCTCCCGGGAGGCTTCCTTGACGGAGATGACCTGGGAGCAGCAAAGGCGGGTGCAAACCGGATCCTGAGCGCAAAAATAACAGGGAAAGACGAAAAACTCTACGATCAGCTCGTAAGATTTATCAGTGATGGGAAGCTCATCCTTGGCATCTGCAATGGTTTTCAGCTCATGGTAAAATTAGGCCTGCTTCCTTCCTTTGATGGGAACTATTCAAATCAAACGGTTACTCTTACCTTCAATGATTCCGGGAGATTCGAAGACAGGTGGGTTTATCTCAGGATCAACAGCGACTCCCCATGTGTATTTACAAGAGAGATCGAGGGGATATACCTCCCCGTAAGACATGGCGAGGGAAAATTCACCGCAAAGAACGATGAAGCGCTGGAAAGACTCCATAAAGATAATCTGATAGCGGCGCAATACAGCGACGAAGACTTTAAGGACGCAACCATGAATTATCCGCTGAACCCAAATGGTTCCGTCGACGGTATTGCCGGTATATGCAATGAAACAGGCAGGCTCTTCGGTCTTATGCCCCATCCGGAGGCTTATCTTCACTTCACGAATCATCCACGCTGGACGAGAGAAAAACTCCCCGAGGAGGGGATGGGCCTTTCGATCTTTAAAAACGCTATCGACTTTATCAGAAAGAGCGATGTATAAGGAGCTATCGGCGGTTACAAATTTTGGTTGCTAAAATCGATTTGATATAGTAATAATCGAAACAGGTAATTCTGCAATCACATACCTGCCCTGTGTATAAGAGGGGTTAGTGGATATTATAAATAGTGTCCATCCATAAATGGTCCTTTTGCGGGTTTTAACGTAATGAATGAAACAAAAAAAATTCTTGAAACAATAAAAACAAACCAGGGTCTTGCTCGGAAATTTTTCGAAATTGAGTTGAACATCTTATCGATCCTTGATCCCAAGGAACTTTTTGAAAGGTTGTTTGTCGAAATCAAAGGAAAATTTGAGATCCCATATGTCTGGCTTTCAATGATCGACAAGAATGAGACATCGGATCTCATTCAGACAATAGCTTCATCGGAAATCCTGAAAGAACGGCTTAAAATTATAGACCAGGCCTCATTTCTGAACCTCACCTGCGACAAGACGAGGCCTCTTCTCATCGATGGGGATCTGACACGATTTTATAAGCTCCTGCCGCAAAAAGAGAAATACCTCATCCGATCCCTCGCTATAGTTCCCTTAACCCTCAAGGGCGAGATTATCGGCAGTCTAAATCTGTCAGATCATTCCGAATTACGTTACCAACCGGGTATGGATGCCATGCTGCTTGAACAGCTCGCCGTCATGATTTCAATTTGCCTGTCGAATGTGATGGCTTATGAACAACTCAAGTCACTCGCATTCAGTGATTCTCTCACAGGATTGCTGAATCGCAGAGTCATGGACGATATGCTAAACCGGGAATTCAAGCGGGCAGAGCGATTTGCAACCCCTCTGACATTGATAATCACTGATCTTGATGGCATGAAAGAAACAAACGACAGGTATGGCCATGTTGTCGGAGACGAATTGCTGAAATACGTTGCGACACATTTAAAGGGGATGTGCCGAGAGTCGGACATTGTCGCAAGGTTTGGAGGAGATGAATTTACAGTTATTCTTCCGGGTATAACATCTGAAAATGCTTATACTCTTATGTGTCGTCTCCAGAATTTTCTCAAGGAAAATCCTCTCTCTGTCAAGGGAATACCTATAAAG
>JAUWNZ010000291.1 GCA_030612385.1 Pseudomonadota bacterium
ATCCCTTGCTTTTTGCCGGCTATCTCTTCAAGAGGTGATCAGCAATCTTGTCATGGAGGCGCTGAGACGAAAGCTTGCTTCCTATAATGCCCACACGTATGGCTACAGTGGTCACATCCTTTGACTTATACTTGACCGATATGCGGACTTCTTCGTTATCTATAACAGCATCGATCGTACCCTTGCTTATTTCCTTATTTGGCGCTACATCGACACCATGCATCTCTGCCACTACTTTCTCAGAAGCAGCCCACACTTCATCAAAGGGAAAGAGGTAGTCGGTGACCATATTCCCACTTATGTAAAAGTAGGTTCCGGAAGCAGCACCTGTTGCCACACCTCCTATGACAAGAGGAGCGCAACCTGAAACCGCAAAAACTACCGCTATCAAAAATAAGAGCCATTTTTTCATCTTAAACATATTATCCTCCTTAATCTCACACTAACTCCAGGACAGGTAAGTAACTGGTTTGACTATAGGGACTTTCAATGTTTGACATTCAGATTCAGTTTTTCTATGAAATAAAACCATATTGATATACAGTGTACACACCAACGGTATTATTAATGAACTCGTGAAAAGTGCCAATCTTGGGAATCAATGCAAAAGCGCTTTGCGTAACCATAAGTAATTATTGGGTTCCCGCCTTCGTGGGAATGACAAAAGCGGGTGTTTTTAACTTTTAAGGGAGTCATCATCATTCATAAACAAAGTTCCCTGGGAAAGCAACTGAAAAACGATGGCGGCAGAATTTAAGCGATAGATCGTTATTCGTTTAACTAAAGGTGAAACGGAAAGGAGGAAAACATATGGCATGGTATATTTATTTGGCGTACTTTGTCGCCGGTCTCTTTTTGGCCAATGGGGTGCCTCACTTCGTGAATGGTATATCCGGAAAGAAATTTCAAAGCCCGTTTGCTTCGCCTCCTGCTGTGGGAGAATCGTCTCCGCTGGTGAATATTATATGGGGAACGATCAACTTTGTTATCGGATATGTGCTCATCTGTGGCGTGGGAGATTTTGTCGGCGGCCTGTCCGTTGATGCTCTTATGGTTGCTATAGGCGCCCTTGTTGCAGCAGTGGCGCTGGCTTTGCATTTTGGAAGGGTTCGTGGAAGCTGATTTGCTCCCACTCAATCCATGAAGGAGGGAAAAGTGTTATTAATCGATGACTTGCAGGTTAAGCTCGGCGACAGAGAAATTTTGAAACACGTCGATCTTGAAATTCGTCAGGGAGAAACCCATATCTTGTTTGGTCCGAATGGATCAGGGAAGACATCCCTGTTAATGACCATTATGGGGTACCCCCAGTACAGGGTTACCGGTGGGAAGATTATCTTCGACGGGGAAGACATCACCCGCATGCCTGTTAACGAGCGGGCAAATCTTGGCATCGGCATGTCTTACCAGAGACCCCCCACCATTCATGGAGTGAAGACCAGGCAGATGGTTCAGATCTGCTCTAAGAGGGATATCGATGTAGAGAACCTGGCCACAAAAATGAACTTTGCCGAATTTCTGGAGCGTGACATTAATGAAGGCTTCTCCGGCGGGGAGATCAAGCGTTCGGAACTGCTGCAGTTAATGGCGCAGGATCCGAAACTGTTGCTCTTTGATGAGCCGGAGTCTGGTGTTGACCTGGAAAATATTTCCCTCATAGGAAACACGATCTGCGAATTGTTAGAACGGGACCTCAAGATCGATGCCAAAAAGACGGAAAAGCAGCGGCGTAAAGAACGAACAAAAATGGGTCTGATCATCACGCACACCGGCTTCATCCTGGATTACGTAACTGCCGACAAAGGACAGGTTCTTTACGATGGCGTGTTGGCCTGCACAAGCCATCCCGGCGAAATTTTCAGGACCATCAGCAAGGTCGGATATGAGGAGTGTATACGATGCGCTATTTAGACGAAAAGGCCTCGCAGGCCAGGGAAAAGAAGGCGAAACTCGGATCGG
>JAUWNZ010000278.1 GCA_030612385.1 Pseudomonadota bacterium
ACAAGACGCCTCGCGAAGTACATTACGGGTCCGCTGAAAGGAATTAAAACATGTGCTACAGATATTTCTTTGAGGGTCTAATGGGGAAGAAAAAAGGGTGGTTTTTTTCGGCCGCCGGAGGGGTAACTCCAGTCGCCCTACGGGCTTCTTCCGTTACCCCTCCGGCAAGCACTCGTTCTTGGGCAGTGCATCTAAAAAAAGAGGAAAAATGGTCTTGACAAACCCGTCCACCTTAGATGCCGATGTAACTCAAGGCAAATTGTTTAACTAAATAAGTACCATGCACCTTCCAGGTGCAATAATTCAAGCCACCACTTTTAGTGGTGGTCATTGACTCCGAAAGTTGTTTTTGTGTCATATTTTCTTTATGTCTTGATCCAGCAAGGCAAACTCCAGGCATTTCATCGTCGGCATATTCCGGAAATAGATCACGCCAGGGAACTTATTTACAAAGCCGAACGCTTTTAAAGCCTTTGTAGCCTTTGTAGGGAGCTTTTTCGTATGTTCCAACATAAGTCGTATTTCTTTTTTGTGCCTCCCACAACGGCTTAAGTAAAAGTTATAACGCAAAGGACGAACCGAACCAAGCGTTAGATCGGTCAGGCGAGAGGGTTTCTCCACTTTAGCTTGGGGAAACGAGCGAAATCAGAATCGGTAGAGGCCAACTCGCAGCCATGTTCAATGGCAAGAGCTGCCAAATGTGCGTCTGTCACCAGATTGGCGACAGCGTGACCATCCGTGAGCGCTTGCTTAAAAACAGTCCAGTGTCGCTCGGTCGGCCGAACGACTCTCGTGCAGGGCTGATCCAACCAGCTCTGTACACGAGCAAGTGCTTGTTCGAGAGAGAGCGGGTGCTCGAAGACCCTTGGATTAGTCCCTATACGAATAAATGCGGACAGAACTGTCCAGCACAGGCAGACAACCCCAGTTCCGGATAGCTGGCCATCCCACCATGCATGCGCTTGCTGGTGACGGGACTGAAGAGAGTCCTCCGCGTACAATAGAATATTGGCATCAACGAGAATCAACGGGAATCCTCGCCTTCAATCTGAGCCAGCAGTTCCTGGATATTATCTATATTGCGGCCGTGCCGGAGGCCCATTTTGTGAGGTTTCGTTTTGTAGCGACGCTGCTTTGCTGGTTGTTCCACCTGGTCCAGGCCAGCACGAAGAGCTTCGTTGACAATCGTCTTAAATGGTGTACTCAATTTGGCTGCAACTGCCCGCGCCCGCTCCATCACATCATCATCTATTGATAGTGTCGTTCTCATAAAGTTATCCTAACATCTTTTGAAATGATGTCAAGACATCATTTCATGTTTTGAGGCGATAAGCTCACCGGCGCAAAGGGTGGAGGAAGCAATAGCGACAGGAACCCAATTGAGGTATGGCGGCCAATAGTGAACAGTGAACCTGACAACCTGAGTAGCGCCTTTCCAATTTTCATTGCCAACTTTGTTATTGACTGTTATCCGTTTTCTCTGTTATTTTCTACTGGTTTTGGTTACAGAGAGTGTCGCCTGTCAGGAGATCGGTATTGATCGTAAAGGTAATAAGCAGCGCCGTCATCGGAGTAAACTCCCATCCGGTCGATGTGGAGGTGGATATATCCTTTGGTCTTCCCCAGTTTTCGACGGTTGGGCTGCCCGATGTTGCTGTTAGAGAGAGCAAGGACAGGATAAAAGCGGCCATAAAAAATTCGGGTTACAACTTCCCGCAAGACAGGGTTACAGTCAATCTTGCCCCCGCCGATATCAAAAAAGAGGGGACAAGCTTTGACCTGCCGATAGCTGTGGGTATCCTGGCGGCAGAGGGAATTATCGAGACCAAATCCCTTCAAGACTACGTGATAATAGGGGAAGTGTCGCTGGATGGGCGCATCAAGGGTGTCCATGGAGCCCTTTCCTCCGCATTTCAGGCAAAGGAGATGGGGATAAAGGGCATAGTCCTGCCGAGAGAAAATGCGGCTGAGGCAGCCATGGTGGAAATGATCGAGGTCATTGCCGTCGACTATCTTCCCGATGTCGTCGAATTTTTTGGCGGTAGAAAGATTATTGAGCCGACAAGGGTTGACATATCTGAAGTATTCAACAGGAGTCGCAATTACCTCCTTGATTTCAGCGAGATACATGGACAGAATCAGGCCAAAAGGGCACTGGAGGTTGCCGCGGCAGGAGAGCACAATATTAT
>JAUWNZ010000186.1 GCA_030612385.1 Pseudomonadota bacterium
TTTCTTTTTGGTTTCAGGTTCGTACATGGCCGGATGGTATCGCAGCCTTTCGGAAAACACAGAGAGGCCACGACATTTCAGATATCGCCACACAGGATCGTTTTCTGCCACTGGTTTTGATTCACAATATATTTTCCTGAGGGTTTCACGGGTGATTGTGGCCTCCGGTTGTCTAATTGTTATGTCGCAACTACCGACAATTCCTCTTATTACCTTTACAGCCTCCTTGAAGTCGATTTTGAGGACTTTCATAACCAACGAAAACCCATCTCCGGCTTTTGGTGTGCATTGGTTACAATACCATGTCCCTCTACCATCTTTATCATCAAAAAAGAAACGATCCTTCCCACCGCAAACGGGGCAGGAACCATGTTTTTTTTGTGGTGGGATTTTAATCCCCAATGCCTGACACAGCTCAAACCAACGACCAATCGTAGCCTCCTTGATATCCACTTTAAAATTCCTTTCTGGCGTTCTCGGCCTGCCTCTGTTTTTTGTATCGCATCGCCGATTTTATTGTTGCGTATTTTATTAAATTCATCAACTCGCCTTCCGGCCTAATTGCCGCTACTTGATCGACTTTGTTGGGCCAGCACCCACAGATTTCCCGATAAAGATGTGCCTTTCGCCCAAAGTGCCACCCGGTTTGTCCTTCCTGGAAGATTAACATCCCCAATCACCGGCTCTTATCGGCCATCGACATGTTTCTGTTTCTTTTTTCCTTTTTTTTGAGTTCTATCAACTCTGCATCTACAGTCTCAATCTTCCTGCCGAATTTTTTTAAAGGTGTTCCGCAAGTCGGGCATACCGTGACCCCGCTGAAAATTTCATGGCAAACCCTGCATTCAGACATAGCAGGTTCTCGATCTGGTTTAAGGGGTTTGTGCCAGGCTTTTTCTTTACCATCCAGTGTCCATTCAATATCTTCATCTAACAACCCATGTTCGTGCAAAACGTTAGCGTGATCGAAATACAGAAGATCGCCGTGCCCTTCTTTCGCCCGCATGCCTCGCCCTCCAGACTGCTTAAAAAGACCATAACTTTTCGTTGGCCTTGCCATGACAATCGCCTGAATATCAGGCACATCAAGACCTTCAATATAGACGAGGACATTGCAAATTACTCGTATGTCGCCCTTTTCCATAGCACTGAAAGCATCGTCTCGCTCTTCGTCTGTGCTTCTTGCTGTTAAGACTACCGCACCTATCCCCTGGGCCTGAAATGCTTCACAGACAGATATGGCATGTGCTACATTCACGCAAAACACTAAAGTCTTCCGGTTTTCAGCCAGATGTAGCCAATTCTGCACGATATCCCCAACCAGCTTTTTCTTGTTTACTTTTTTCTCCAGCGCCTTGACCTGATAATCACCCATTGAAACTTTTACCCCGTCCAAATCTATCTTTCCAGGAACAAAATATCTTATCGGACAAAGATACCCTTCTTTTGTTAATTTTTTCACTGAGGGGCCGCATACTAAAGAATTAAATACTTCTCCCAACCCCCTGCAATCACTCCTCATTGGAGTCGCTGTCACACCCAGAAGGATTTTGTCCTCGTAAAGTTGCAGGATATCCAGGTATTGTTTGCTTAAGATTCTGTGCGCTTCATCCACCATCAGCACATCCGCCCCCACCAAAAAAGGATTATACGCCGACTCTTCTATGTTTGCTCTCCGGCCAAGCGTCTGTATGGTTGCCAACTGGACTTGCCTTTCCAAATTGGTCTCAATTCCTGCCATGATAATTCCAGGCACTATGTCATAGTGTTGCTTGAGCATCTGCTCGACTTGCAGCACAAGATTGCGACGATGCACCAGAAACAAGACTCGCTGCCTGTTCTGAACTACCCGTTGAGCAATTTCACATAGCACCGGCGTCTTCCCGCCTCCGGTTGCCAGTTGAAAAACCACTTTCTTCTTTCCCCCTTCCACCTCATGCCGAATATCCACAATCGCCTTTTCCAGATATTGTCTTAGTTCTATCCCGTAACCCCCTCTTTTTATTAGCTCTTTTCCCCACACCATAACTGAAACCCACTATCGGTGAGTGTTTCCTGTCTTTTTCACCTAAGAAAAGGATCAAGATTCGCTGAAACCCCCGTGTCTCCTCGGAAGCTTGCAAGGTAGCATTATTACAAGGGTTTTCAGCGAATCGACCCTTCTAAGTGGTTGATATTGTTGAGTGCTGGTTTTCAGTTTCCCCTCCTTAGTGCATAGTCACAGTATATAGTAAAGTCTTTTATCTTGCTAGGTGTTTTTATCACTATCACTATCACTATCACTATCGGTATGTTTGGTACACGGTCGTACACGGTCGTATACTTTAAAATACGCACGTATACGCACGTATACGCTCGTATACTTTATTTATTCCACCGTTTATTAATACTTTCTCTATTCTTTTCACATACTTGCTTATACTTTTCGGTATCACGGTCAAGAGAAATTTTAATAGACATGAAGGCTATTTTTACCGTTGGGTCTGATATTTTTGGGGCTATTCCGGTGGAATATAGGTATATATATTTTAAGAGGGAGCCGGCCTGTTCATCTGAAAGTTCGTTGATCATCTCTATTTGATCGGAATATAAAATAAAACTTTTTTTATTCTTGTGAATTTCCACTCTCTTTCTCCTTATCGTGTCTCGCAAACAAATTTGTTACATCCTCAAACACAAAGCCAAAAGAGCGCTTAAGGTCTTTTTCAAGTTCAAAAGTGAGTTGTCCAGTCTTTTTGAGATGCGTTAATAGTCTTGCAAGTTGGCGTTTATGTAAACGGTTAATTTCGTTCATAACTTGTCCTTCTCCTACCCAATAAACCACAGTTCTAAGCACATTGCAATGTTTATTTTAGTTCTCCTTTCGCCATGCCGAGGATCCCATAGCCGGCGATGTCGCGGTATGGAGACTCACCAAGTGCATCTTTGTCTGTGGCGATCCGGAACAGTTTGTCGATGATCCGGGTGACCGCCAGGGCGTCATCGTATTGTTCCGGCCTGATGCCGTCCGGATAGAGTATCCGGAGGACGTCTCCCGCCTTGCCAAAGCTGTCGCCGTAGGCCTTCTGCTTCTCGGCCACCGTGATGCCGATCGATGCGCCCAGCTCTTCGTATTTGCTGTGCGCCGCTTCCTTTTTGAGTAGATAATTCTTTTTCGCAATCTCGTTTTTAAGGGCAGCTATCTCATTGAGCTGCTCACCGACAATCCTTCTCAGGCGGTTAATCTCGTCACATTGTTCCGTTGCCGGTAATCCTCTCTTTTAATCGGTCCAACTTCCGTTTCTTTTGTTTTGCTACCAAATGGTCTGGAATCTCAAACATAACCATAACCTGCTCAAGTATGATTTTTACATCCTTCCCAGGCCTCTCCGTCTTGATCATATCCCACAGTCCCGCGCCCCATATAAGGCCGAGGGCAAACCCAACTACAAAAACAATAATCATCATAATAATAGTTACCATTTCCATAGAAAATTATAGATTTGGTTGTAAGGCATGGACACCATATTGACCCATGAACAACAGATTAAGCGATGCATTATAATCCGCATCGCTTTCAAA
>JAUWNZ010000143.1 GCA_030612385.1 Pseudomonadota bacterium
CCTGAAATCCTTCAGCGATGTTTTTTACAGGAAGACATGCGGCGGAAGACTCACGCCTGTTCTAAACAGCATTAGAAAGATGAAGGATCTCGGTATCTGGGTGGAGGTGACCACCCTCGTTATACCTACCTTGAATGACAGTGATGAAGAACTGAGGCGGATTGCTGAATTCATTCTCTCGGTGGGCGCTGAAGTTCCCTGGCATATCAGCCGCTTCTATCCCACGTATAAAATGATGAATCTGCCGCCAACACCGGTAGAAACGATACACAGAGCAGCAAAAATCGGCAAAGAATCGGGACTCAGGTATGTATATAGCGGCAATGTTCCAGGAGATGTCGGTGAAAATACATACTGCTACAACTGCGGAAACCTCCTTATTAGCAGATATGGATTCTATGTAAACAGTATCAATCTGCAGGAATCCCGCTGTCCAAAATGTAATACGCCACTGGACGGAATATTATGATTATCTGTAACCACTCTTGATGCACTCGTAAAAAGTCGAAAAATACCATTTTTCGTCATTCCGGCGAAAGCCGGAATCCAGTATTTTTAGGCAGTTACAGCCCCTCTGGACTCCGGTTTTCACCGGAGTGACGACTTTTTACGAGTGCATCACTTTTAGATGAGTTTTTATCTGTAGGAGAAATTAAGTAATACTTATATTGTTTATTAGACTAAAACCAATCTTTACTATCAGGGAGTATTAAGCAATGTTTACAACATACACAGCGAAATATACAAAGATTGATTCCGGTTACATGGGACAATTAGTTGAATGGTCTGAGATAGTTACTGAAGGCAAGGATATTGAGGAATGCCGATATATGTTAAGAGACGCTCTTAACGAAATGATCTTGGCCTATCAACAGCAAGGAAAAGAAATTCCCATAGGTAGCTCTTTAATTGAGCAAGTTCCGGTTGAGGTTGATAATGTCCATCAAACGGCGTGACTTAATTCGATATTTACGAATGGAGCAAAGACACTTCCTATCAAAAGGCATAGGAATCTCGATAGAATCACAGCAAACGAAATATGCAAGCAAGCTGGACTGAAGCCAAAATATTAAGCTATTCTCATAAATCACAGCCTAATCGGGTAAGGGGGAGTTTCTCTCTCCCCCTTACCAACACACCCGGCATGCGGGTCAGCACGGGGCGTTTCACAGAACTTATCGAGCCATAGTCGGGCATATGATCCCCAAAACAGTTCTTTGAAAAGCTGACGGCAACTGCTTTTGATCATCAGGAACACGATTTTCCATGACGCGCCTGTTTAGTTGCTCACCCGTTCGGGTTCGTTGCATTTCAGAGCTCACGGGGTATGTCTCTGTTCTTCGCGTTTGGCCCGTCAGTGGGATGAGACCTCCGTGATATTCTCCACATTATGGGTCACGGCTTGTTTCCAATCACGATTCCGCCCTTGTCTTCGGCTAATACTTCTGCTAACTTACTAAAACTTTAGCAGGGTTCACGTATAGGGGACTTTCACCCCATAAGTTCACGCCCATGCCGGGCGTACACAAATCACTTCAGCGGACTGGAAGAAGCGCGGCGGTGCTGACGCGGTAAACTTTTGGGGCCGGCCGCCGAGTTCGAACATTGGCCTCCCACATATATCAGGAGGTCGAACAGGAATCATTTTTGATCAGAAAAGGGATTCACTGAATGAAAAATCCTTCCGGTGAACAGGGCGTTCACCCCTTGTTGATATAATTTCTAAGATCGTCGTACGCACCGGGTTTTTCCAGAAGTGCGAAAGGAGGCAATATGAGAGCTGTAAGACTCATTATGGGAGGGTTGACATGGATGATCGTCGCCATGCTCTTCATGCCTCCCGGAATACCTGCACAGGATTTTGAGCAAACAGAAAAGTTCAGGAAAGAACAACTGGATCAGATGCTTGCACCGATCGCCCTGTATCCGGATTCGATGATCTCCCAGATACTGATGGCATCGACCTATCCGCTGGAGGTGGTACAGGCCGATCGTTGGATGCAACAGAACAAAACCCTGACCGGCGACGCGCTGAACGATGCTCTGAAGGAAAAATCCTGGGATCCCAGCATAAAATCGCTCTGTTATTTCCCCGACGTGCTTTTTGCAATGAGCGACAAACTCGACCAAACCAGTAAACTGGGAGACGCTTTTCTGAGTCAAAAAGAGGATGTCATGGTGACCATACAGGAATTGCGACGAAAAGCCGAGATACAGGGAAATCTCAAGACAACTAAACAACAGAAAGTCATACACGAAGATGATGCCATAAAGATCGAGCCTGCCGACCCGAGGGTTGTCTATGTACCGGTCTACGATCCGCTCTATGCTTATGGTCCATGGTGGCATCCTGCTTATCCACCCTATTATTGGTACTATCCGCCCGGTGTAATTATCACCGGCGGTTTTATCAGCTTCGGACCTCACTTTTTTATCGGAATCGATTTGTTCTCATGGAGCTGGTTCGACTGGCGCAGGCACTATATTTATGTAGACGTTCATAAAGTGAGACGATTCCACAGATTCTCCAAAAGGCATTATTCCGACTGGTTTTTCTGGCGGCATAACCCTGTACACAGAAGAGGCGTCGCTTACAGGGACAGAAGAACCAGTGAGCGATTCGAAAGGAAACAGTATCGGAGATCGCTACCTGGCCCGGAAATGCGTGGATACCCGCCAAGAGACCATAAAACAAGAGCCGTCCATCCGTCGAGGAACTCCATCAAATTCCGGAAACCAGCCGATGTGTCCCGGACAAGAAGTGAACGTGAAAGGATCCAGCACACCCAGGAACGACGGAAAAGGGATGACGCACCCGGAGCAAGGCCCGAGAGAAAAAAACTTCAGGTACCTGAAGGCCGGGATATTCCCTTCGATGGCGTGGACAACGGAAGGTTTGAACGTAAGGCAAGCGAACGCGGCGCGGGACCCAAAGCCATCAGGAGGGAAGACACGAGAGATCAAGGGGAGGGGAGGGGAGAGGGGACATCCATAGATAAGTAAATAACTTGACATGTGATAGACTACTAAATGGGCTATCCTTATAGTATGCTGGTGTATGCCCCGGGATCGTAAAAACGGCAGTTAAGGCAGACGCGGAGATCGGACCCGCAGGAAGGACACGCATCCTTTCTTCCCACCTTATCTCGAACATCCCGTTCGTTTTTACAACGATGATATATTCTCGTGGTATCATGCCCCTGCATCTGTTTGACGTTCACAAAAATGCCCCGGCAATGGGATAGGCAATGATCAGAAGCATTCCCGTCATTGCATGGACTTTAATCATTGCCTGATTGACAGGAATTATCCCAACCCGGTCTGAATACTTTTCGATCCCGTTAGTTTTGAGCTTTTCCGGATTGGGTTTCAAACTAAGGAACTGAGTATAGAAAATCGTGCCGGCTTCAATTATCTTAGCATCTGCCTCTCCCCGGAGACGAGAGTTACTTAAAGGGATAGGAATAAAGTTTGATGTTGTTCCGAGTGGTGTCGACGAAGACTCTCTGGATGGGGAAATTCCGAGGGACCATGTATTGAGACTCTCTAAGAAAAAAGGGGTTGCTGTATCTCAAGATAACCCCAATGCATGGGTGCTGGGCGCGGATACGATCGTGATAATTGACGGGGAAGTTCTGGGCAAACCGGAGACACAAAAAGAAGCGAAAAAAATGTTGGTAAAGCTCAGTGGACGTAAACACAAGGTAATAACAGGCTTTGCAGTTGTAAAAGATATAAATGTAATAATAAGCGACGCTGTTGAATCGACAGTTCTATTCAAAGAAATACTTGAAGATGAAATGAATTGGTATGTGGAGACAGAAGAACCATACGATAAAGCGGGAGGATATGCCGTGCAGGGAATGGCCGCACTTTTTGTCAGGGGAATTCATGGTTCATATACAAATGTGATCGGTCTTCCTCTTGCGGAAGTAGTGATGGCCTTAAGGAAAGTTGGGGCACTGAGATTGACGTGAACAAACTAAAATAACAGACAGTTATCGGACATTACTGATGTTACCTACCTGGCGATTGGGTGTAAAGTGGCGGACACCAAATTCCGCACTCAACTGTTAGTGATGCTGTCCGGCAAGTTTCTGGGAGCTCTCCCATAATAAAGAATCCACCCCCAGAGGGGGTGGTATTGAGTTTACCCCTAAAAGGGGATAAGACTGCCTTTTGCCCCCTGAGGAGGCAAGGTTGAGTTGTCCACAGTTAATATTAAAACAAACGTGGCTGCTTTGTTTCAGC
>JAUWNZ010000295.1 GCA_030612385.1 Pseudomonadota bacterium
TCTCTATCTCGGTACGATAGGCTCTCCCGGCTCTGCACCCGCCATGTTTACAGGCTGGGTGACGAGGGCCTGGGCGAAGAAACAGCACCCGAAATGGTTGAAGGAGATGGAAGAATCGGGGAAGCTGGAGGTTTACGGAGAGTAGTAAATTAGAGAGAGCGAAGCTTGCCTCTGAAAACAAAAAGACCTGCTCTAAAATGATGAGCAGGTCTTTTTTTGTAGGGGAGATAAAAAGTTGGACAAGAGACCCAAGACCATAAAAGAGATGTTTGACCAGATCGCCCCAAGGTATGATCTGTTGAACCGCATTCTTTCCCTTTCTGTGGATACTTTATGGAGGCGAAAGGCCATAAGGCGGCTCGGGATCAAGCGAGGAGATTCAATTCTGGATATCGCTACCGGTACGGGTGATCTCTTCATGCTTGCGCTCAAAAGAAATAGGGATTGCCGGGTAGTCGGGATTGACATTTCCAGTGAGATGCTCCATATTGCCTCACAAAAGAAAGTCAGGGAGGGTTACAGGGGACGGTATTTCCTTGTTGCCGGGGATGCCTGCAGTATGCCATTTGGGGGGTATGCTTTTGACCATACCATGGTGGCATTTGGTATCAGGAATATGTCCGATGTTGAAGATCTTTTTAAAGAGGTACGACGGATACTCAAAGATGGAGGAAAGTTTGCGATCCTGGAGTTTTCCATCCCTGAAATCCATTTTATACGTAAGATATACCTCATCTATTTAAAAAAGATAATCCCCCTCATCGGAAGGCTTCTTTCGGGAAGAACAGGGCCTTACGATTATCTGAGGAATTCGATTATGACTTTTTACAAACCGGAGGAAATAAAGGAAATGTTGCGGGAAAACAACTTTGCGATCATTGAATCGTCTTCTCTATGGTTTGGTATCTGCCATCTTTATGTTGTGGAAGCTGTTTAACCGGAAGATATTTCCCTTGCAATATACAATATATGGCATTAAACTGAAAATACACCACAATATATTGTGGCTTTATATGGTCTAAGATGGAGGAACAAGTTTCATGCATAGCAAGATAAGAAAGAGAGACGGCCGGTACGTAAAATTTAATGCCGAGAAGATCACGAACGCGATAGCAAGAGCGGGAGCAGCGACAGGTGAATTTGATGTTAAGATGCCCAGAAAATTGACCATAAAAGTCCTCAGCCTGGCAGAAAAACTTTTTGACGACAAGATAATGGGTGTTGAAGATGTGCAGGACATCGTTGAAGAGGTTCTTCTCTCATCCCCCTATCGAAAGACAGCCAAGGCGTATATAATCTATCGTGAGCAACATGCGAGACTCCGGGAAATTGCCAACAAAATGGAGGTTGATCTGGTTGATCAGTATCTAAAGAAGATCGACTGGAAGGTTAATGAAAACAGCAATATGGATTATTCTCTGCAAGGATTGAACAACTACATCTCCTCTGAAGTCAGCAAGGTCTACTGGCTAAATGAAATTTATCCACCGGAGATTAGAGCCGCACATTTAAATGGTGACTTTCACATTCACGATTTAAGTATTCTCTCTGTTTACTGTGTGGGTTGGGATCTCTTTGATCTGCTGATGGAAGGATTTAAGGGGGTATCAGGAAAGGTGGAGAGTAAACCGGCCAGGCACCTTCGCAGCGCCCTGGGGCAGGTCGTGAACTTTTTCTACACACTCCAGGGGGAAGCGGCAGGGGCGCAGGCCTTTTCAAATTTTGATACCCTTTTAGCTCCGTTCATAAGATACGACAACCTGAATTATAAAGAGGTCAAGCAGGCCTTGCAGGAGTTTATCTTCAATATAAATGTCCCGACGAGGGTCGGATTTCAGACACCATTCACCAATGTCACCCTGGATGTGAGGGTTCCGAAATACTACGCCGATCAGAATGTGATAATCGGCGGCAAG
>JAUWNZ010000052.1 GCA_030612385.1 Pseudomonadota bacterium
TAATTATAAAGCGATCAAAACCGTATTCTCTCAATACAAAGGGGCCCAGTTGCCGGAAGGCTAACATGTTAAAGAATATGTGAAGTATGCCGCCATGTATAAATGAAGCCGACACGAGTGTCCACCAGCGACCTAACTGGTTTATTGGTATAGTACCGGTAGCGCCTAACAGGAGCAGACTGTTGTTGGAGGGGGCTAAAAACGTCAGAGGGTTTGCCGGGGAGCCCGGGTTAAAGGGAGCTAACAGAAGAGAGAATATATAGATGGCAATATTAGAGTATATAATAACCTTTATAACATCCTTTGGTTTCCTGAAAAAATTTCTTTTCAGCCTGGAGCCGGGTCTCGTTAATCCACAGTAGGGACAACTCGGTTCATCCGAGTTGATAAGTTTCCGGCAACCGGGACATAGGATTGATTTTTTTGGGGAGCTGGGCATTGCAAAACCTGAAGAAGAATATTTGGCTCGCTTATCACAGAAATTTTAAAAGATGTCAAGGATTCCACTTGCAAATCAAGACTTAGGGTCTGTCATGAAATATATATTGTATCAGCTCAATAAATAGGGGATTACATTTTTAAAGTGTTGGTCTCGATCCACGGTAAGCGTTTACTGAATATTGAAAATAGAAATTGGAAATTGGAAACTCGGCCTTTATGCTTTTGTACGACTCGACTGAGCTCACGCCGAAGTCTGTCAACTCGTAAATTCGTTTCATCTCTCCCGAATTTCTAATTTCCAATTTCAAGCCGTGAATGGCTAAGATTCACAATCACTTTTACATACCGGAGTTTGCCCCTATTTATTGAGCTATTACTATTTTATTGACATTTTAACTTCTTTTTTGATATCCTTTTTTCAATAAAGGAGGTTCGATATCCCAAGCCGGAAGAGCTCATAGCCTTTTGTCGTACCCAACCTAAACCCGAATTCTCTTGCCATTTTTGCACGAATTTCACAACTAAGAGTCTAACGCGGACAAGCCGGAACCAGGAAGGCAGGTAACTACTCAGGTTCGCGGCTCAGGGGTTAGAAAACAATCAATAGTGAGCTGTGAACCTTGAACCTGACAACCTGAGCAGTTACGTCCATTTTAGCACGGCCCGAAGAGGGAGAGGGGGTAAACATGAGTAACGTAAGAGAATCGGTTATCGCGGGATCCTGGTATCCCGGTGACCCGAAGATTTTAGCGTACGAGATAGATGGTTTTCTTAAGAATGCGCAGGCCCAACCTTTGGATGGCAGGGTGGTAGCCCTGATTGTACCCCATGCAGGTTATATATATTCCGGGCAGATTGCCGCCCATTCTTACAAGCATGTCGAGGGTAAAACTTTTGATGTTGTAATAGTCATAGGGCCAAGTCACCGTGCCTATTTTCAAGGGGCTTCCGTATACAATAAAGGTGGATATCGAACGCCTTTGGGAATTGTTCCAGTGGATGTTGGTCTGGCGAACAGGATTATTGCTCAAAGTCCGATGATATCCTTTGTCCCCTCTGCTCACATGCAGGAACATTCGGTCGAGATTCAACTCCCCTTTCTTCAGGTGGCCATGGGCGAATTTAACTTTGTCCCGATAGTCATGGGGGATCAGGAAAGGCACACCTGCGAGGAGCTGGCTGAAGCCATTTATAGATCGGCCTCCGATAAAAGAATCCTGATAGTAGGGAGTTCCGATCTCTCCCATTTCCACACCTATGAAAAGGCCGTAAAGCTTGATTCGGTGGCGCTGGATAATATAAAAAGGATGGACGCGGACGGCCTTTTAAATGATCTGAAAAGCGGCCTTTGTGAAGCCTGTGGCGGTGGACCGATGGCAGTCGCCATGATGGTCGCAAAGAGGCTTGGCGCCGACAGGCCAAGGCTCTTGAAATACGCCAATTCAGGCGATGTCACAGGAGATAAGGGCAGTGTCGTCGGGTATGCCTCTGCTGTCTTCTATAAGGGTAACGCTACAGAGCCTGTCAAGGATAAAAAACGTGCGGGAACCGATATGGGACTTTCTGAAGCGGAGAAAAACAAACTCCTTGAGATTGCAAGAAAGACGATCGAGAACAGACTTGCCGGTGAAAAGATTCCCGAATTTCACCCCGTAGAGTCAGCCACCCTTAACGAAAAAAGGGGGGCATTTGTCACTCTTCAGAAACATGGGTGTTTACGGGGATGTATAGGATATATGGAGGCGAAAAAGCCGCTGTACAGGACTATAGAGGAGATGGCGCAGGCGGCCGCCTTCAATGACCAAAGATTCCCCCCGCTTATCCGGGAGGAGTTAAAGGACCTGTCGATTGAGATATCGGTACTCACACCACTGAGGGAAATCAAGGATATAAATGAAATAGAGACAGGTGTTCATGGTATCTATTTAATAAAGGGTTTTTATTCCGGTCTTCTTCTTCCTCAGGTGGCCACGCAGTATAAATGGGACAGGCTTACCTTTCTGAAGGAGACCTGTCATAAAGCGGGGCTCCCATCCGATGCCTGGAAGGACAAAGATACCAGGATATATATCTTTTCCGCCGATATTTTTGGCGAAGACAAGTAGGTTCCATATCAGCTCAATAAATAGGGGATTACATTTTTAAAGTGTTGGTCTCGATCCACGGTAAGCGTTTACTGAATATTGAAATTAGAAATTGGAAACTCGGCCTTCATGCTTTTGTACGACTCGACTGAGCTCACGCCGAAGCCTGTCAACTCGTAAATTCGTTTTATCTCTCCCAAATTTCTAATTTCCAATTTCAAGTCGTGAATGGTTAAGATTCACAATCACTTTTACATACCGGAGTTTGCCCCTATTTATTGAGCTATTACCTTGTTTAAGTCATTCCCGCGTTATTTTTGTCACTCCCGCGCAGGCGGGAGTCCATAAGTTCTTGAAAAAACTGGATTCCCGATCAAGTCGGGAATGACAAAATGAAAGGTCGGGAATAACAAGTTACTTGGAAGTCTGAAAAACACTCTTTTGTCATTCTGGTGAGACGAAGCCCTGAGTATAACGAAGGGGATAGCGAAGAATCTGACCTGCCTGCGCCGCAACGCGGCAGGCAGGTATCACTGAGATTTTTCACCTGCCTTTGCGTCGCACCTGTCTGAGTGCGAACACGCACAGGCAGGCGCAGACGGGTCGCTTTGCTCCTCAGAATGACAAACTTGCGCTGTAGTGTTATCCTCATACCGGCAGTATGGTGAGTTGTGACGGCTCTTTTCTGCATTGAAACTTTTTGGTTGTCACTGAAAAAATCTTGATCTCTCCGGTTGACAGGACAGGTTATCCCATGGCATTGCTGACAATTTCCGCCACATCCATAACCTTCAATTTATCCTCCTGTTCCTCCACCTTAATCGCATCTTCCAGCATCTTCGCACATTGCGGACATGAAACGGCTATGATCCGGGCTCCGGTATCGAGGGCCTGCCTTACCCTGATCCTGCCTGGGCTATCCTCACCTCCACCCAGGATATCGGTAAAGAAATTTCCTCCTCCCCCTCCACAGCAGAAGGCATTCTCTCTATTTTGTTCCATCTCGATCAGTCGGACCCCTGGAATGGTCTTCAGGATCGCCCTTGGGGCATCATACTCCCCATTGTGTCTCCCTAAATAACATGGATCGTGATAGGTTATCCCAAGATTATACTCGGTCAGCGGCATCTTCCCTGACTGGATCAATGGAGACAGGATCTGAGTATAATGATAGACTTCAAATTCCCCCCCGAGGGCAGGATAATCATTTTTGAAGGCATTAAAGGCATGTGGGTCCAGGGTGATGATCTTTTTTACTCCAAGCTTCTTAAATAGAACAATATTCTGTTCGGCAAGAAGATTAAAAAGGCTCGCCTCGCCAAGGGCTTTAACCTCATTTCCATCACAACACTCTGCATTGCCAAGGATTCCCATAGAGACTCCGGCCCTGGTGAGAAGATTCCCCACCGCTCTCGCAATCTTTTTTCCTCTTTCATCATAGGAACCGACACAGCCGACATAGAAGAGATACTCCTGATCTCCATAGGCTTCAACAGAAGTGCCATCCGCCCATTTTCCCCTTTCATCTGCCGATTCTTTATAGGGATTACCGTTAACATGGATGTTTTTCAGATAATCTCTTACAGCGGGTGGAACGATTCCTTTATTTACCATCTCCTCTCTCGCTGCGATGAAGATGTTGACCAGATCATCACTGAAAGTAAATACGCAATGTTCAACACAGTTGGCGCACATAGTACAGGAGAAAAGGATTTCCCGGAACCGCTCACTTTCCTTTATTTCACCGTTTAACCACCCCCTTATCAACCACATCCTTCCACCGGGAGAGTAAGTCTCAAACTTGAATTTCCGGTAAGGCGGACAGTTAAAATCGGAATAATCACCCGTTAGTTTGCAGTAACCGCATCTAAAACACCTGTGAATGATATCTTCATATTTCATCTATTTAACCACCTCCCAGTTTCCAGGATTCATAATCCCGTTTGGGTCTAAAGACTTCTTGACCTTCTTTATCAGTTCAGCAGTATTTGGATCCATTCTCGCCATCGCCAATCTTTGTGCCCCTACCTCGCCTTTCCATACCATACCACCTAATTCAAAGGTCAGCCTGTTTGATTCCTCCAGGGCCTTTCTCGTTCTTTCGACATCTTTCTCGTCAGCCCTGTTAAAGGAATAATTAAAGGCGAACATAATGCTGTGACCGCCTAAAATCTGGTGCACATAAGAACAAATCATCCCATGTTTATGCGCGATCTCTATCCCTTTCCTCCATGCCTCGGGAATCTTATCTATGGGCAGAATCGTGCCGGTATATTCAAAACCTCCACCCTTTCTAAAATCTGCAGCCAGCGCCGCCACAGGGGGCACATCCAGAAACCTCTTTCTAAGCGCCGGATGCAGGTCTTCCACAAGTTTCATCTTATCCGCCCCTCTGGAGCCCTTCAGGGTATTAAATTCCAGGAATACCTTTTTATAAATATTCTTCTTAAGTTCAAGCTCCTCTTTGGTATGGCCGGATAAGATCAGGCAAAAAAAGACGTGATTCATCCAGTCAGGTTTTTCCTGATTTATAAGAAAGAAATCCTCGAGTAGATCGACCTGCGTAACTTCAAATATGGCATCCGGTATCAGATCTATATTGTCTGTGGAAAAGGTAAGCAGCTCTCTGTATCCCGGCCTGGGATAGAGCTTCATGGAAAGTTTTGTTACAACACCGGTTGTGCCGAACCATCCAATAAAGAGGCCCGGTAAATCCGGAAGGGGGCCTCGTGTAAACCAGTATGGACCAACAGAGGAAGATCCTATCCTGCACACTTCACCTGTCGGGAGCACCACTTCCATCCCATTTATCATGTCTGAGTTAATTCCGTATCTTGATGAGATATGACCATGCCCTTGAATCAGGGCATTTCCAACAACTGTAACTGTGGGTGGCGCCTCCGGGGTTGAGTGCTGAAGACGCGGATGATTTTTCTCAAGGTAAGATTTTAGTTTTGCCTGGGATACACCCGCTTCAACAAGAGCATATCTATTTATCTCATTTACCTCGATGACCCTGTCCATCCTTTTCATATCCATGACAATCCCGCCTTTATTGGGCACAACCAGAGCCGACAGGGTAAAACCACCACCGAGTGGGGTAATCGGTATCTTCTCCTTATTGGCCAGGATTACCACATCCTGTACCTCCTTAACCGTCCCAGGCATGACAACGTAATCAGCCCTCCTTGGACGTTGTGCCCCTGAATCTCGAGAGTAAATAAAAAGCTCCTCCTGACTGTTTGATACGCTGTCTCTCCCCACGATGTTAATTAGTGATCTGTATATATCCATGTTGCCTCCCTTGATGGTTTGTTTGTGCGCCTGCCCGTGCATGCCCGCACGCAGACAGGTTGCACGCGGACAGGGAGAGATCCTGAGTTTTGAAATTCCCGGCAAGAAAATCCTCCACTGCCCTCCAGTACCCTTCACTGTCTCTAAATTGCCCCCACAGGGCACACGAGCCATGATTGCCCCTTGTCGAGGGTAAATAGTAATGTTTGTCACTGGAACGAATGGCTTTGAAGATGGGAAACCAGGCTTCCTTCTCTTCCCTGGCAGAGGTGATAAAAACGGGGCATTGAATATTTTTCGCCGATCGGCTTATCCAGGTTGAGGATTTGCCCTCGCGCGCAAAGTACTCCCCCGGTGAGAAGGCGAGCACACCATCCACAAGTTCAGGCCTGTCACCCGCAATCTTCAAGACGAGAGCAGCGGAATAGGAACTTCCCCAGGCTATTACCCTGCCTCTACCATAGTGATTGCGAACGTGCTTGAGAGCGGATTCAATATCCGGCATTGCATCGATATATGTGGTATCCCTGCCTTGGGTCTTTGCAAGCATAGCCGTTTTGTTCATGACACCGTTTACTTCACTCCCGGAACGCTGGTCCACTGCCATGCAGTTAAAACCGATGCGATTTAACTTTGGCGCAATTTTCAGATATTCTCCCCTGCTCCATCCTGCCCGGTGAAAAAGTACAATAAAGGGGGTCTCTCTGTTTTCGTACATCATATACACATCCGCGGTAATCTGCAGGCCATCTTCCGACGGGAATGTAATGGTTTTCTTCCCACCGAAAGCCGGAACATTCGACAGATAAAGCATAAGAAAGACTAAAATCAAGCAATAAGTTATCTTCTTTTTCATATTAAGCCCCTCTCCCTTATCATTGAACGCTACCCGCATGGTCAAGATAATGGTACGTTCTCTTTCTTCGCGATAACCACAACAAGGTTAGCTGACCCAAATTGTCCTAACTCATCATGTTAGGAAGCCACAGGCTGATCTGCGGAAATGCTATGAGTATCAGCAGACCTATAATCTCAACGATCACATACGGCATCGTGCCTTTCAATATGGTCTCCATGTCTACATCCTTGCTGATACTGCCCAGGGTGTATAAGTTCAGACCCACAGGCGGCGTGATCACGGCCATCTCGATATTGACGATCATCAGTACTCCAAACCAGAGTGGATCCCAGTTGAGGGCCAGTACTGTGGGAAGAAGTATAGGGGTGGTAATAATTACCATCGACGCCCCGTCGATGAACATTCCAAGAACAAAAAGCATTAGTTGTATCAACAGCATCGTTAGCCAGGGCGACACATTTGAAGCGGCAATAAAGTGAGCAAAGGAGTCGGGTATCCTGAGGAGATTCAGAAACTGGGTGAAGATGACCGCGCCGACAAGGATGGTTAAGATTGTGGAGGTGACATGGGCAGCGCGCACTATGGTAGCCCGGAAGGTTTGCCAATTCAGGCTGCGATAAATAAAGAGGGCAATGAGATAGGCGCCGACGACACCTATGGCAGCCGATTCCGTTGGGGTGGCAATTCCCAGATAGATCGATCCTAAAACGATGATTATCAGTAAAAGAGGTGACCAGAGTCTCCTGATGATTTGTAGAACTTCCTGCAACGTCAGGGGCTCGGTTTCCCTCTTCCGGTCGGCGGTTTGCCCGGATATCATGACGCGAATCGCTATGTAACCACACATGAGTATCGTCAAGAGAAGTACAGGTATAATCCCTGCTACTGAAAACTTTGAGTAAGATACCCTGGCCAGCTCACCATAAATGATGAACAGCACACTCGTGGGCATCAGCATCGCCAGCGCCCCGGGTGCACATACCGCTCCAGCCGCCAGTCTGGGATTATAACCGCGCTTGAGCATTTCAGGCAGAGCCATCACGCCGATACTGGCAACGGCAGCAATGCTTACGCCGCAC
>JAUWNZ010000317.1 GCA_030612385.1 Pseudomonadota bacterium
TACAGAGTGAGCATGAGGTAAAAAAACGTAGCCGTTCACGGCTTGAAACTTGAAATTGGAAAGTAGAAATTTGAGAGAGATTAAACGAGTGACAAGCTGATAAGCTTTTACCTGCTCACTCCTCAGACATTAAACCTGAAATGAACAATATCGCCATCCGCAACAATATACTCCTTCCCTTCGGAGTGGAGAAAGCCTTTCTCTTTTGCCACAGTTAAACTCCCTGCTCTGGTAAAATCATCATAATGAATTATCTCCGCCCTGATAAAACCTCGCTCCATGTCGGTGTGTATCTTTCCGGCTGCGATGGGCGCAGTGGCGTCCCTAATAATCGTCCATGCCCGGAGTTCGGGACCTACAGTGGTATAAAAAGTGATCAACCCGAGGAGATCATAACCGGCTTTAATCAGCTTCTGAAGCCCCGATTCCTCAAGACCAAGATCGGCGAGAAACTCTTTTCTTTCATCTTCTGCAAGCTCTGCTATTTCCGCCTCCATATCGCCACATATCATGATTACTTTTGCTCCTTCCTCTCCGGCAACACCTTCGACCTTTCTTACATAGTCTTTTTCACCCTTGAGGACTTCCTCGCTGACATTTGCTACATAGAGCGTCTTTTTTGCAGTCAGGAGGTGAAGTTCCCTAAAAAGTTTTTCCTGTTCTATATCAAGCTCAATATTTCCGGCAGCGATTCCTCTTCCAAGGAAATCCTGAATCTGGTGACAAAAGTCGAGTTCCTCACGACATGCCTTATCTCCCGCCCTTGCCAGTCTTTCAACCTTTGCAATTCTTTTCTCCACCGTTTCCACATCCGCCAGTATCAGCTCTGTATTCACAACCTCAATATCTCTCACGGGGTCAACAGAACCGTCCACATGGACGACGTTTGGGTCATCAAAACAACGCACGATATGGACAATCGCATCAACATTTCTTATATGCCCTAAAAACTGGTTTCCCAGACCTTCGCCTTGGCTTGCCCCTTTTACAAGGCCGGCGATATCGAGAAATTCCATGGTGGCACGGGTTGTCTTCGGGGGGTTGATGATATCTGCGATCTTGTCAAGTCTTTTATCCGGAACATGAACTACCCCGACATTTGGATCGATTGTGCAGAAGGGATAATTTGCCACCTCGGCCCCGGCAGCGGTGAGTGCGTTGAAAATGGTGGACTTTCCCACATTGGGAAGCCCGATTATGCCACAGGTAAAACCCAAAATTGTACCCTTTTACATCCAGAGATTGAATAAAGTGACGAAGGATGCAACACAACGCAGAAGCTGGACTTTTTTACGAGGCCGTTAATGTTATCTGAAGCGTAACTACTAACGTAGTCAGGCTGAAGCTGTTGTAGGTAGAGTAGTTGCTTTTGTAATTATTTAGCCACCGATCTACGCGGATTATCACCGGTATTTTTTCTCCTATTTTTTGTCTCCACGCAGTTATTTCGTGTTTTTGTAATCTTCGGACTTTCGTGATCGTTTTAAATTCTTTTACCGTTTGACTGAGTTCACGCCGAAGC
>JAUWNZ010000001.1 GCA_030612385.1 Pseudomonadota bacterium
AAAGGTCAGGATTAAAAGGTCAAAGTGGGTGGCATGGACAAACTTGTTTGTCCGTGAAAGGTCAAGATTAGAAAACGATTAACCCTGAACGGTGAACTCTAAACCTGTGAACGCTTACAGAAAGGAAAGGATGTGCTTGACCGGATAGTTGGAATCATAGATTCCTGCGGGACTTTTCTTGTAACCTCGCATGTGCGGCTTGATGGGGATGCCCTGGGATCAGAGCTGGCCATGTACCATTTTCTCCGTAATATTGGGAAAGAAGTTGTTGTATATAACCAGGATCAAACTCCTGAAAAATACGGATTTCTTCCCGGATCCGGAATTATTGTCAATACCCTTAACTCTTTTGAAGATTTTGATGCCGTATTTGTATTAGACTGTAGCGAGATCGGAAGGATTGGAAGTGAGGCTTCACGTGCAGATTCTATTAAGAGGATGATAAGCATAGACCATCATGTCTCGAATACCGGTTTTTGTGATATATCGCTCGTTGACCCTGAGGCAAGTTCCACGGGTGAGATACTTTATCGGCTTTTCAGGAAAATGAACGCTGATCTGACTTCAGATATTGCAATTAACCTTTATACTGCCATACTAACGGATACTGGGGCGTTTTGCTACTCGAATACCGGCAAAGATACTTTTGCAATAGCAGGGGAACTGGTGGAAAGAGGCGCATCTCCTCAGCAGATAGCGGAGAAGGTCTACGAGACAAACCCGGCAGCTAAAATTGAGCTCATGGCAAAAGTTCTCGGTACTCTTCGATTTGATTGGAAGGGAAGGATCGGTTCCATTAGAGTTACGCGGCAGATGCTTGAAGATGTGGGGGCACTTCAGGAATATACTGATGGTTTTGTGGATTTTCCCCGTTCGATCGAAGGTGTAGAAGTCGCTGTGCTTTATAGTGAAACGTCGGATAACAATTTTAAGGTAAGCCTGCGATCAAAAGGAAGAATTAATGTGGGACGAGTTGCCGAAGAATTTGGTGGCGGTGGACACTTTAGCGCAGCGGCTTGCAGCGTTGAAGGTGATATTGATATCGTTAAGAGTAAAATCGCAGCCTGCATTATGACCCAGCAATCCAGGATTTAGGAACATGGTCAACGGAGTTATAATTATTGATAAGCCTTCCGGAAAGACATCTTACGATATTGTTGATGATGTCAAGAAGACACTTTGTGCGAGAAAAGCTGGTCATACCGGCACTCTTGATCCGCTTGCCACCGGTGTGCTTCCAGTTTGTATCAATGAGGGCACAAAACTTGTCCGGTTTTTTTCAACGGACAGTAAAGAGTATAAGGCTACAATGCTTATGGGAGTGGAGACTGACACCCTTGATATCGAGGGTAATTTAACCGCCCAAAAGAAACCTGATGTTGTAAGGGGTGACATAGAGGATGTATTGAATAGCCTGGCAGGAGAAATAAAACAGATCCCTCCCCAGTACTCAGCCATAAAATTTAAAGGGAAACCTATGTATAAGTGGGCAAGAAAGGGGATTAATCTTGACCTCCCTCCAAGGATGGTTAAGGTACATCGAATTACTCTTGAAGATGTAAAATTGCCCTATGTAACCTTTTTCGTAGCATGTTCCAAAGGGACATATATAAGATCCCTCTGTGCCGATATAGGTGAAAAACTGGGGTGCGGGGCCTGCCTGGCAGGTTTGAGAAGGATAAGGAGCGGAGCGTTCGGTGAGAGATCTGCCCTGTCTCTTGAAGGTGTCCATGATCAGGAAAAAAAGGTGATTTTGAAAAAAAACATCATTTCAATGGTGGATGCATTGCCGGGATTTTCTACAATTCGTGTTAATCAAAAACTGGCAGACAGATTAAAGACTGGCTATCAACCTGTGATTGAGGATCTGGCAGGGAATAGTCTTTCTTCTCTTGTCGCTGGAGATATGGTAAAATTTGCTTCTCCCGGAGGTGACCTTGTGTCTTTGGCAAGAATGCTTTATTCATTTGACCAGATTTCCTCGCTGGATTCCGGGGAACAGATAGCCAAGATTTTAAGGGTATTCAATTGTTGATGGGGATTGGCATCCAAAATGATCAGAAGGAGGTAAAAAGGTGTTGGAAATAGAGAGGAAAAAAGAGATAATCGAAGATTTTCAAGTACATGAAAAGGATACAGGTTCCCCGGAAGTTCAGATTGCTCTTCTCAGTGCGAGAATAAAATACCTGACAGAACATTTTAAGGTTCACAAAAAAGACCATCATTCCCGAAGGGGTCTTTTAAAACTTGTGGGGCAGCGTCGGCGGATGCTTGATTATCTCAAGGCGAAGGACATTGGGAAATACAGAGAAGTTATAGGGCGTCTTGGGATAAGGAAGTAAGGTGAGTGACGACTGCTGATCAGGATCACCCAGGACTAACCAAGCCATCACCTCTGGTGATGATAATTTTATTTGCAGGAAAAAGGTGGAAAATGAGCGAATTATTCAGCGCAGATTTTGCGGGGAGAGAGATATCTCTTAAAACGAATTATATGGCAGGTCAGGCGGATGGAGCCGTTCTTGTCACCTATGGCGATACCGTTGTTCTTGTAACGGCAGTATCACTGAAAACGAAAAGAGAGGGTCTTGACTTTCTGCCGTTGACTGTCGATTATCAGGAGATGACCTATGCGGCAGGGAAGTTTCCCGGCGGTTTTTTTAAGAGAGAAGGCCGGCCTAACGAGAAAGAGATATTAACATCCAGGATGATAGACAGATCCACACGCCCTCTTTTCCCCAATGGATATTTTTATGAGATCCAGATTGTGGCGACAGTGCTTTCGGTGGATGAAGAAAATGATTCTGATGTTGTTGCAATGTTAGGCGCGTCTGCCGCCCTTCAGATATCGGATATCCCTTTCAGGGGACCGGTTGCCGGCGTGAGAATCGGTCGGTCGGGTGGAGAATTTATCTGTAATCCAACTGCGGAACAGCAAGAGGAGAGTGACCTGAATCTCTTCCTTGTAGGTCGAAAGGCAATTTCCAGCGCCGATGATATAGAGTTTGGTGTTGATCTGGTGATGCTTGAAGGAGGCTCTCTTGAGGTTGAGGAAGACGTTATGGTTGATGCCATAAAATTCGGTCTGGAGTCGATGAGGCCGGTAATAGTGCTACAGGACCAGATGCGCCAGGCCATGGGGAAAGAAAAAAGAAGCATAGAACAGATTGAGGTTGATGATGACCTTTACCGGAGGGTATCCGATGCATCCGTGGCCGGTCTGAAGGAGGTCTGGGCAACACCGAAAAAACAGGAAAGGCAGTCAAAGCTGCATGAGGTGAAAAAGTCTGTTGTAAAAGAGGTTGCTTCCGGCGATGCCGAGATTGGTTCAGTGGTGGAGAGTATTTTCGACAAGGTGGAAAAGGAAACACTCAGGGATATGACCTTGAATGAAAAGAGAAGAATAGACGGCAGAGCCAGCGTGGATATAAGGCCTATCACATCTGAAGCCGGCATTCTTCCAAGGACACATGGATCCGCTCTGTTTACCAGGGGGGAGACACAGGCCCTTGCTGTTCTCACCCTCGGCACGTCCGCCGATGAGCAGAGAATGGATTATATAAGCGGGGAGGAGATGAGGTCATTCATCCTGCATTATAATTTTCCGCCATATTCTGTAGGCGAGGCGAAGTTTTTAAGGGGACCAGGGAGAAGAGAGATAGGACATGGCGCTCTTGCAAGAAGAGCACTGCTCCCCGTCCTTCCCTCCCAGGAAGAGTTCCCTTACACTATCAGGATTGTTTCCGAGACATTATCCTCCAACGGTTCGTCATCCATGGCCGCGGTTTGCGGAGGGATTCTTTCCCTGATGGACGCCGGTGTTCCTGTGAAAGATGTTGTCGCCGGTATTGCCATGGGATTGATGAAGGAAGGTGAAGATGTTGTCATCCTTTCAGATATCCTTGGAGATGAAGATCACGCCGGCGATATGGACTTTAAGGTATGCGGAACGGGAAAAGGTATCACTGCCCTGCAAATGGATATAAAGATAGACGGCATCACGGAGGATATTCTGAGACGGGCGCTGTATCAGGCGAGGGATGGAAGGATTTTTATAATTGAAAAGATAAAGGAGACTCTTGATGTCCCAAGGGAGGATATCTCGCCTTATGCCCCGAGAATAACCACTATGAAGGTCAAGCGGGCCAGGATTAAAGATGTTATCGGCACCGGCGGCAAGAATATCAGGAATATCGTAAGTGAAACAGGCGTCGCTATTAATGTGGAGGACGATGGGACGGTGACCATTGCCTCGAATGATTCAGAAGCGGCGGAAAAAGCCGTTGAGATGGTCAGACTGCTTACCGAAGAGGCTGAGGTGGGAAAGATTTATATTGGCAAGGTCAGAAAGGTCGTTGATTTTGGGGCCTTTGTAGAGATATTGCCCGGCACGGACGGGCTGGTTCACATATCTGAGCTTGAAAAGGGAAGGGTTAACAAGGTAACCGATGTTCTTAACGAAGGCGACGAGGTGCCGGTTAAGGTTATCGAGATTGACAGGCAGGGGAAAATAAGGTTGAGCAGAAAGGAAGCGCTTGCCGATAATGTATAATAAGACCGTTCTAGATAACGGTATAAGAATCATCTCCGAGGAGATCAACCATGTGAGATCTGTTTCGATAGGGGTTTGGGTTGAGTGCGGTTCCAGTGATGAACACAATGCCATAAACGGTATAGCTCACTTTATAGAGCACATGATCTTCAAGGGGACAAAAAACAGATCCGCATTTGATATAGCATTCCAGATCGATTCTGTCGGCGGCCTGATGAATGCCTTCACCGGCAAGGAGTTGACCGCTTTTTATGTTAAGATACCTGATTACCATTTTTCCATGGCAATTGACCTTCTTGGCGATATATTGAGAAATTCGCTCTTTGATCCTGCGGAGATAGAGAGAGAACAATCGGTGGTTCTTCAAGAAATTCATATGGTGGAAGAGACACCGGATGAATATATTCATGATTTTTTCGATAAAACCCTCTGGGATGGTCACCCCCTCGGACTCCCCGTCTTAGGAACTAAGGAAACCGTCGCTAATTTTGAAAGGAAGACCATTGTTGATTTCTTCGCAAAAAAGTACAGAGGGAAAAATGTGGTATTGACTGCCGCGGGCAATCTGAAACATGATAATCTCGTTGCTCTTGTTCGTAGTGCCTTTGGTTCATTAGGGGGAAAATCCGTGAAAGAAGAATCGATGAAGGCCAGTGTTTCCTCGAAGGTTGCGGTAGTCGAAAAAGATCTGGAACAGGAACATATCATTATCGGCGCCGCCGCCCCCTCTTCCACGAGCCATTTGCGATATCCTGCTCTATTGATGAATGTTGTCCTCGGGGGGAGCGCCAGTTCGAGACTTTTTCAGGAGATAAGAGAGAAAAGGGGACTTGCTTACTCCATACGTTCTTATCACTCCCCATACAGGGAAGAAGGCATGCTTGGCATTTACGCAGGGACCAGCGATGAAAAGGCCGGGGATGTTATAGTTCTGATACTTAAAGAATTAGATAGATTAAAGAGTGATCTTGTGACGGAAAAAGAGCTCTGCTCGGCGAGGGAACTGATCAAGGGCCATATGTTGCTGAGCCTGGAAAGCACAGATAACCGTATGACGAGGCTTGCCAGAAACGAGATTTTTTTTGGACGTGACATCCCAATGGAGGAGGTTGTTGCGAATATTGAAGATGTCGGCAGAGAAGATATCAGGACACTGGCCAATGATGTCTTTAGAACAGATATCCTTTCTTTGGCGGCCTTGGGAAGAGTTTCAGAGAAGGACATTACGTCAGGGCTCAGAGGATAGAGGGGAAAATGAACATCGAACATCGAACGTCCAACATCGAATTTTGAATGAGAAAAGATGGGGAGACAGAAACATCTGTTGAATGTTCGGTATTCAAACATCGTTAAATAGCCGAGTGGTCGAGTTGGAAAAAATTGAGGAGCAGAGCGACATCATTATTCGACGTTCAATGTTCGATGTTGGACGTTTATCCTTTTAATACGTTTTTGTAGGGACTACCATCGTGGAGAAGATAAGAGTGCCCATTGAGAGATTGGATGGTAATGAAGATATTCCACTGCCCAGCTATATGACCGGGGGTTCGGCGGGGATGGATATCTTTGCCGCAGTGGGGAAAGAGGAGATTATCCATCCGGGAGAGAGAATGAATATTCCTACCGGCTTCGCAGTTGCGTTGTCGGCGGGGTACGAGGCGCAGATCAGGCCCCGGAGCGGACTTGCTATTAAAAACGGAGTTACATTGATAAATTCTCCTGGTACGATAGATGCGGATTACCGGGGTGAGATTGGCGTGGTTATGATTAATCATGGCAAAGAGCCCTTTATCGTGCGAAGGGGTGATCGTATTGCGCAGATGGTCATCAACAGGGTGTGCATGGTGATCTGGGATTCGAGTGAACATTTGGATCAGACCTCAAGGGGCAATGGTGGATTTGGTCATACCGGGTGAGTATTGATGAAGAAATATAAGGTCAGTAAAACTTATAAGGAGATAAATGAAAAGATAAAAGCGGGTAAGGCCGTTGTGGTTACGGCCGAAGAGATCATAGATATTGTTGAAAGGGTCGGTGAGGTGGAGGCGGCAAGAAAGGTAGATGTTGTGACTACCGGAACCTTCAGCCCCATGTGCTCATCGGGCGCTTTTCTTAACTTTGGGCATACATCCCCTAAAATAAGGGCTTCAAAGGTATGGCTCAATGATGTGCCGGCTTATGGAGGCATTGCCGCTGTGGATTGTTATATAGGCGCGACAGAGGTGGCGGAAGATGATCCACTCAACAGCGTTTATCCTGGTGAATTTAATTATGGCGGCGGGCATATTATTGAGGATCTGGTGGCGGGCAAGGTGATAAGGCTGCGTCTGGAGGGTTATGGGACAGATTGTTATCCAGCCCGCAGGCATGAGAAAAATATAACCATTAATGACTTGAGCGACGCAATTCTCTTCAACCCCAGGAACGCATATCAGAACTATAATTGTGCTGTAAACATGTCTGACAAAACTATCTACACTTATATGGGTGTGTTGAGACCCTGCATGGCCAATGCTAACTATGCTACTGCCGGCCAGTTAAGCCCACTTTTTAACGATCCCTTCTATAAGACTATCGGCATAGGAACAAGAATATTCTTAGGGGGAGCTCAGGGCTATGTGGCCTGGCATGGGACCCAGCATAATCCTGATGTTCCAAGAGGTAAAAACGGGGTTCCCAAAAAGGGAGCGGCAACTCTTGCAACCATTGGAAACTTAAAGCAGATGAGTCCCAAATGGCTTGTCGGGGCAAGTATTCTCGGTTATGGAGTTTCCCTTTATGTAGGCATAGGCATTCCGATTCCCATACTCAACGAGGGAATGGCGCATTACACCGCAGTCAAGAATGAGGACATTTATACACAGGTGTGCGACTACGGCATGGATTATCCAAACAATGAAAGTAGAAGCCTCGGTGAGGTAAGTTACAAAGAACTGATGAGCGGTTCGATAGAGATAGAGGGGAAGAAGGTGGTTACTGCTCCTCTGTCAAGTTATTATAAGGCAAGAGAAATCGCCAACATTCTAAGTGAGTGGATAAAGAGAGGAGAGTTTCTCTTAGGCGAGCCACAGCAGACACTTCCGTCGAGCTGTAACAGATGTTAAAAACTATTTTTATACCGGCTCCAAAGTACAATAATAAATGAACGGTCAAATTTTCAAAGAAGTAAAATTCATAACAGGTTGCGCATTCATTCTTGTTTTAATAGACAGGCGAGAACGCCTGTCCTACTAACCTGCGTGGTGGGTGGGATGCCTGCCATGCCCTTTATAGTAGGTCGGGTGTCTCGTCCGACAGAGCTGCCCTTTGTTTGAAGGCTATTTCGTCTTATCATACGATGTATGCACTTTTTTGTTGAATAATTAGAATATCTCGTGATAGGACTAATCAAATTTAATTTATTCTGTTAGAATAGTGTAGTTTGGAATGAAAATTGGCAGGTATTTGGTGGTTTTTCTTTTGCTCATGGGTCTTTTGATCGGCTTTGGTGATAAAGGTCTTGTGGATAATTACCGGCTGAAGGAGAATCTGATGGCGCTGAGGAGTGTGAATCAACAGGTGATTTATAAAAATAAAGACCTGAAGAAAAAAATATTGTTGCTTAGAAGCAATTTGCAGTATATAGAAAAGACGGCAAGGAGTGGCCTCGGGATGGTAAAGAAGGGGGACATTATTTACCGGTTTGATAAGTGATTTACGTCCCCTGTCCTGGTTTGAGGTAAAAGAGCCGGGTTTCTCACCTTAGAAGACGATATAGATCAGTAAAGGATTAACGGGTTTTTTGAATGGTTGAGATTGGCAGTTTATTTTCGAAGAAGCTGGTTGCCGGACTTGACATAGGGTCGAGTTCCCTGAAATTGGTGGAGATACTGGATACTGCTAAAGGATATTTTCTGAGCAGTTTTTCCCAGACTGCATTGGATAGAGGTGTGATAGTCGATGGTGTATTGCGTGAGCCGGATGCGCTTTCCCGAAAAATCAAGGGGATTTTCAAGGCCTCCGGCTGTAAAACCAAAAGGATTGTAACTTCTCTTTCAGGACACCCTGTCATTGTCAAAAGGGTAGGATTCCCAAAGATGGATAAGGAGGAATTACGCGATCTGATAAATGATGAGGCAGAAAAATATCTGCCTTTCGATGATATGGAGGATGTAAATTTCGATTTTCAGATGTTGGGTGATAGTGATGTCAATCCAACCCAGATGGACGTGCTTATCGTCGCGGCGAAGAAGGATATTATAGATAGATACACAGATGCGATCGAGAAAGCCGGGCTTAAAGCGCTCATTATGGATGTCGACTCCTTTGCCCTGGAAACCATGTATGAAACGAATTATGATTTCGAAGAGGGTGACATCGTCGTTCTGGTGAATATTGGGGCGAGTATGACAAATATCAATGTCCTCAAAAGCGGAGGCTCCATCTTTACAAGGGATTTTTCAATGGGGGGAACAGGCATAACGGAAGCCATGCGGGAAAAGATGGGAGTGACCTTTGAAGATGCGCAAGCGACCATACTCGAGGTTGGAAGAATGGATGAAGCCGGGGGAAGTAAATTGAGGAAGGATCTGATTGATTGTGCCGCCCCTGTTTTTTCAGAGATTGAAAGATCTGTTGATTATTTCAGGTCAACCTATATGGGTGAGTATATCAAACGTGTGCTTGTCAGTGGCGGGTGCGCAAAGATTCCGGGATTGGTCGGCGCCCTGTCTCAAAGATTGGACATTGAAGCGGAGATAGTCAATCCATTTAAAAACATATCCTATGATAAAAAAACTTTTGACTCAGCGTATATAGAAGATATCGGTCCGGTGGCGGCAGTGGGGGTGGGACTGGCCCTCAGAAGGATAGACGACAGATGATAAAAATAAATCTTCTTCCCTATTTTGAAGCGCAAAAAGAGGAGGTCCTCAAACGGCAGATTATCTTTATATCGGTTCCCTTTGTGGTGTTTCTTCTTATTATAGTTTTTTTGCATGCGCACATGACAACAAGCATAAACAAGCTTGAAAAAGGGGTTCAGGAAGCTGAGGAGCAATTGAAGATCCTGACAAAGATCACGGGAGATGTTGAAAATGTCAAAAAAGACAAAGAAATATTTAAGAAGAAACTGGGAATTATAAAAAAACTGGGAAGCAATAGACTGGATACAGTTCTTTTTTTAGATGATTTGACAATGCGGGTGCCTGAGGGACATGTCTGGATTACAACTCTTTCCGAGGCCGAGACGACTCTGAGTCTGAAGGGTGTTGCCAGGAATAATTCAGCAATTTCCGATTTCATGAGAAATCTTGAAGGATCTCGATTCATAAGATCTGTAGATCTAATTTCATCGAAACAGACCATCATTTCCGGCATTAAATTAAAAGAATTCACATTATCGTGCAATACGGAGAAGGGGTAGAGAGTGGCAATCACGCTGGATGATATAAAAAATATGTCCACGATGCGCAAGGTCACGCTTGTTTGTATTATCCTGCTTCTCTTTGCGTACTTATATTATTCCTATTTTTATCAAGCCGCGTTTGAAAAGAAAGGGAAGCTTGGGGTAAGATTGTCGAGCCTTCAGCAGGAGATAGCCGAAAAGCAGATTATTGCGAACCAGATAGAGAAATATAAAAAGGAACGGGATGCCCTGAAGGAAGACCTGCGAGTGGCCCTGACCAGACTTCCAGAGCAGAAAGAAATACCCGGCCTCCTGGATTCCGTCTCTGAGGCTGGGAGGAGATTATATCTTGAATTTTTGCTTTTTGAACCGATGGGGCCTGTTCCAAGGGAATTTTACGCTGAGGTTCCCGTCAAGGTCGAGGTGATCGGTGGCTATCACAATATCGTCTTCTTTTTTGAAAAGGTCGCAAAGCTTCCACGGATCGTGAATATTACAGATATTTCTATTAAAAGGGGAAATATAAAGAGTGAGATTGATTCTTTGACCGCTTCCTGTCTTGTCAAGACTTATATGTTTTTGGAAAAAGAGGATGAAAAGAAGGCGGCTGTTCCAGGCTCCAAATAGAAATTGGGAATTTTTCATATGAAGGCAATAGATACTCTTTTAAAGTTTACAATTGTGGTTGTTCTGAGTCTGTCTGTGGGCCTGTGGGCTTATATGGGATATTGTGATGACGGAGAAGAGGGCAGTTCCGCATCTTACAGTTACAATCCCACAGGAAAACCTGATCCATTCAAACCTTTCATTGAGATAACCACCACGGGGGGGGTGGAAGAGAGGTTAACTCCCCTGCCACCTTTGCAAAGATACGGCATAGAAGAGTTCAGTCTGGTGGGAGTTGCCTGGAGTAACAGAAAGAGAATCGCCATGGTGGAAAATTCAGCGGGGAAAACTTACTTCCTTTATAAGGGCGCCCGGATCGGCGTTAACAAAGGCAGGGTGGTGAAGATACTCTCAGATCGGGTGATTGTTGAGGAGAGTCTTAGAGACCCCTCGGGGAAGACGGATAAACAACGCGTAGTCCTTCAGCTTCGCACAGATGAAAACGGGGGAAAACCATGATGAAAAAGAAATTCTTAATATCCCTTTCTTTTTTGGTCTGCTTTGTGTTTTTATTCGGGTGTGTCACCACTAAGAGTGGCCGGCTTCAGCCAAAGGCCGGCGCCGGGAGTGAAAGTGAGAATACCGGCAACATGGGAAGAGCGGGCATTCCAACTGCGAATGATGGGTGCCTTGAAGAAATAACCTTTGACAGAGTGAAAGGTGAGGAGAGACTTATCCTTTGTGTTTCAAGACTTTCCGGTTTTAATGTGGAGAGGATTTCTGAAGAGACCCTCATGATTAAACTGGCAAACATGTTGGTCCATGCGGAGCTGATGAGAAGGTTCAGCGAAGATTCATCACGAGTCATAGATTATGCCATGCCGCTTCAAAAGACGATAGGAGGTGAAAAGTGGGTCTACCTTGAGATTGTGTTGAAAAAGATTGTCCCTTACAGCGTAAAGGAGGGAAAGAAAAGGATTGTTATTGCCTTTGACGCTTCCGCTATTCCTCGCAGTTCCCCCACGGTAGTGAAAGAGGCCTCCGCCGGTAAAAAGGATGACATAAAAGAGGAAACGGCGCCGCCCGCAGGATTCTCTTATTTGACGAGGAAGCCGCTGCAGGAGAAAAAAGAGGAGAAGACAGGAGCATCAAAAGAATATACCGGTGAGAAAATCACACTCGATTTTCAAGACGCCGACATAAAAGATGTGCTTAGATTGATATCTGAAGTGAGTAATTTCAATATCGTCACGGCCCCGGACGTCAAGGGGAATGTAAGCATTAATATGAAAAAGGTCCCCTGGGATCAGTCCCTCGATACTATTTTGGAGGTAAACAGCCTTAGCAAGAAGGTATCCGGGAATGTTATCACCATCTTCACGCTGGCAACAGTGAATAAAATGGATGAGGATCGGAGGAAAGCGGAGGAAACCCAGCGGGAGAAGGATGCGGCTGAAGGGAAGCTGCGTCAGATATCTATCGAGGCGAAGATTGTTGAGGTGACTACAACATTTGCAAGAGATCTGGGAGTTCAGTGGGGTGCCGGTTATAAAGGCCATTGGAATAATGCCGACTTCGGCATCCTGGGCGGGACCAATCCATCGGGCGGCGTTACATCGCTTCCAGTTCCAGGCATAGGATTGACCGGTGACCGTCTGGCGGTTAATTTCCCAATTGCCGTTGAAGCGCCATCCATCGGGGTTGCAATTGGAGGATCACATGCTATTTTGAATGCGCAGTTACGAGCCCTTGAGGATACGGGAAAAGGGAAGATAATATCTTCACCAAAGGTGACAACCCTCGATAATGTGAAGGCAACGATAGAGCAGGGGGAGGAGATTCCTTATGTAAAGATTGAAGAAGGGGGCGCAACTCCAACGGTAGAATTCAAGAAGGCAGTCTTGAAATTGGAGGTAACACCCACCATTACTCCAGATGGGAAAATTTCAATGAAGATCGATGCCCATAACGATTATGCGGACTGGTCCAAGCAGGTTCAAGAGAACCCTCCCATAGTCACAAACTCGGTAAACTCAACTGTGGTGGTAAAGGATGGGGATACAATTGTGATTGGAGGAATTTATAAGTCGAGTGAGTTAGAGGGCACAAGCGGTGTTCCCTGGCTTTCCAGGATACCTGTCCTGGGATGGCTGTTTAAGACTGAGCATAAAACAAGAGAGAAGAGGGAAATCTTGATCTTCATTACCCCGAGGATCATCGGTGAGACACTAAAAGGAGAGTATGCTAAGGAAAATTTCCAGTGAAGACCTTACCGCCGCCATCAAAAAATGCGGCTTTCGTATTGAATGAAACTAAAAGAGTTTCTTTCATAGAATTCTGTGGTCGGCGCTATCCGTCCTACTCAGAGAGAAGATCATCACTTTTTTTTTGCGATGCTGAGTTGTATTTCCTCTTGATCTAACCTCTCATCCCAGATAATAGATTCAGTCCGGTTTTCATCGATACCGCCTCTATGGTGACGTGCAGTTACTAACCGATTGGACATGGAATCACTATTTTTGACAGGCAGCTTTGTTACACCTTTGATACCAAATGGAAACGATAGAAAACAAACATAAAGAGCGTGACTACGAGGTCAATATAAGATTCCCTGAATTTACCTGTCTCTGCCCTGGGACTCTTCTACCCGATTTTGCTGAAATCACAATTAATTACATACCTGATAAGCTGTTAGTTGAATTAAAATCACTGAAGCTCTACTTGAACTCTTTTCGCAACCAGGAAATATTTCATGAAGAGGTAGTAAATAAGATACTTAGCGATTTTGTAGAAAAGATTCGCCCTAAGGGAGTTGAAGTTTCGGGAAACTTCAATGTCAGGGGGGGGCTACATACAACGGTAAATGCATCATATCCATCTCCATCAACTGACCTTTAGGATTTTATCCCGGGTTGCATTCTTTTTTACTTTAATGGACAGGCGTCCTACCCCGCGTAGCAGGTTGGCGTCTCGCTCGACAGAGTCACTTTTTGAACGCGACTTCGTATTACTCTACATGAAATTTTAACGCTTAAGGAAAAAATGGCGAAAGACCAGTCAATAAAGCATGCAAGGGAAGTTCTTAAAATAGAGGCGGAAAGCATCTTAAGTCTCATCGATAGAATAGATGAGAACTTCTCCAGGGCAGTTGAGATTATTTACCTGAGCAAAGGGAGAGTGATAGTCACGGGGATAGGGAAATCCGGTCTCATCGGGAAGAAAATCGTGGCCACCCTGACCAGCACCGGCACACCTGCCCTCTTTCTCCATCCTGTGGAGGGGATGCATGGAGATCTTGGCATCGTCACCAGGAATGACGTCGTGCTGGCGATCTCCAACAGCGGTGAGACAGTTGAATTAAATACGCTCATTTCCAGAGCCAGGGATATCGGTGTATCCCTGATTGCCTTTACCGGTAATCCTTCCTCGTCCCTCGCCGGTCTGAGTGATGTGGTTATAGATGTGGGTGTTGAAAGAGAGGCATGTCCTTTTGGTCTTGCCCCAACATCAAGCACCACAGCATCACTGGCAATGGGTGATGCCCTGGCGGCGGCCCTTATCAAGAAGAGGAGATTCAACGAGCGGGACTTTCAGAAATTCCATCCGGGAGGAACATTAGGGCAGAGGCTTCTGGCCAGAGTCAGGGATGTAATGATCTGTGGGGAACAGATACCCATGATTTATTCCGGCGTCCCCGCATTGCGGGCGGTAGATGAGATCGACAAAAAAAATCTTGGATTTGTATTTGTGACGAACAGTGAAAACCGGCTCCTCGGTATCTTGACGGATGGCGATGTAAGGCGCTGCGTGGGGAAGGGAGTAATCTTCGAAGAGAAAAGCGTGGATGATCTGATGACAAAATCACCACAAACCATAGATGAGAACGCCTCAATTGCCCAGACTATAGAAGCCATGGAAAAAGATGAGATTACCGCCCTTGCGGTCGTAAATAAGAAAAACCATCTCAGTGGATATATCCATCTTCATGACATCCTGGGAAGAGGAGGAACATTGAAGATTTCAGCGCCTCACTGAATGTGGCCGGCTCTCCTCCAGTAGCGATCCGCTTTTTCATATCCCGTTATCAATCTTTGTTCGAGATAGTGGCAAATATCTTCAAATTCGTCAGTATCCATTTCTTTGGGAATAAATTCAAGTGAGCCGAAACGAATCAATATCCTGCTGAAAGGCCGGGGAACCATAAACCTGTCCCAGCTATTGAATATCCAGGGTTTCTCATAGGAGATATATACGGGGCAAAGGGCAGCCCCCGATTTCTGTGCAAGGGTGATAACGCCCGGTTTAACGACACGAGGCGGGCCCGTGGGTCCATCGACGATATGGGCTCCCAGGCGATTTTCAATCGCCCCGGCGATCATCTGTTGTAATGCCTTTCTACCCCCCCGTGAACTGGATCCACGCACCGGTATCCACCCTATTCGCCTGACGACATCGGCAATGAAGTCTCCATCCCTGCTCTGGCTGATCATTATGCATGGGGATTCATCAAATATTCTGGGCAGATAAAAGCCCCCAAAGAACCTCTGATGCCAGCTGCACAATATGACCCTGCCGTTACTCTTCAGATGCTCCCTTAACTCCTCTTCGTTTTCAAGTCTAAGTTTGATTGTCTTAGTGTACAGGGCAAGTGCGTAGTAGGAAAAAGAAGTCAAAATGTGTCGAATTATGAGGTACTTTATCTCCTTTTTGATGCTCACCTTATTCTGTCCTCAGGGTATTATCAGCTCAGAGACATAAAAAAGGGGCCAATTACCATAATTGCCCCCTCTCATTTCATTGGTAGGCGGTACTGGATTTGAACCAGTGACTTCTACCGTGTGAAGGTAGCACTCTCCCGCTGAGTTAACCGCCCACTTTTGATTAATATAACCCAAAGGGATCTCTTTTTCAAGAGAAAAAGCGTGACATGTCTGAATGGGTTCTAAGCCCTTATTGAATCGCCTGCGCGCATAGTTCAGTGATAAAAATGGGTTTGATGTCAAGTTTTCAGCATAAACTTCGCAAATTAAGGTAACAACATCGGACAGAGAAAGACCATTGCTTCGGCGCCTGATTCTTTTAAAACCACCTCCCGTTAAAGATGTTAATACAATAAATTTACACAAAAAAACTTGACAGTGTCAGATTGCGATGGTAGCAGTAATTAAGAAAATTACAATAAGGAGATTGTATTATGAAAGCAGGCGTCGTTTTTACCGGAACAGGTCCAATTCTCATTTTAACCTCTTACGATTCCTTAACCCACCCTGAACTTGCAAAGAAATTAGCTGCCAAGAGAATAAAGAAATTTATTGCCAGTGAGGTTTCGATGGATAAGGTCAAAGAAAAGTACGGGGAGACCTTTAATGTCATCATGGAAGATCTCAAACAGACAGATGACTTGAGGGTTCTTGACTTCGATGGTCACACTATTTTTCTCAATTTTGACTTCAAGGAAATGGGGAAGCCTATTTTTTACGAACCATAGAACCATAGTAAGTCGCCAGTATGGCTACAATAAACACCATCCAGCGTCAGGCCCGAAAATTGGCAGTATCCGAAATGTCGTGATGCAGGTTCACGGGGATAAGGCTGTTGCAGTGTCTGTCGTAAAATAAGTTATGCAATCAGGCGCTCAGCTTCAAGGTTGGGTTTCGTTGATACTCTCCCGCAAAACCACGGGGATACAGCTGTGTTGCTGGTGTGGTGTAACTACGTGTGCCACATAGTGTTTTTAGCAAGTCGAGGAGAAATATCATATGGGTAAGGTGACTTTAATTAAAGAAGAGAAAATTGCTGTATTGACCATTAACAGACCCGATGTCAAGAATGCTCTTGATCTGGATACTTATGAAGAGTTTGGGGAAGCGGTTGAAGAGATAAAACGTGATTCAGATGTCAGAGTTGCGGTTATAACCGGAGCAGGGGATTCCTTTTGCGCCGGTCTTGACCTGAAGTTTGCGGCAACTATAAAGAGTATGAGTGCAACGGAGGTGGTAAGCCTTATTAAACGACTCCAGGAAATATTTACCTTTGAAAATGTGGGTAAACCCGTAATCTCGGCGGTTAAGGGATACACCCTGGGAAATGGCTGTGATATTGCTCTCGCGTCTGACTTTGTGATAGCGGCTGAAAACGCAAAAATCGGCATGATTTATACAAACCTGGGATTGATCCCCGATATGGGAGGGACATTCAGACTTCCACGGCTTGTAGGCCTGGCAATGGCCAAAGAACTCATTCTTACAGGGGAGCAGATTGATGCCAAACGGGCTCTGGAAATAGGTATGATCAATAAGGTGGTCACAGCGGAGAAATTGATGGATGAGACAATGGGGTTCGCCGGTAAACTTGCCGGTAGGTCCCCGGTAGCTTTGGCCATGGCAAAAGCGGCCATCAACAAGGGTCTTGGAGTGGACTTGTGCGTTGCGCAGGATTTTGAGGCATATATACAGAGCGTCTGTTTGCAAAGCGATGATGTTGCAGAGGCAATAAACGCTTTCCTGGAGAAAAGAAAGCCAAACTTTAAAGGAAAGTGAGCGTAACTATACGGGTTCAAGGTTAGAGAGCGGTGAAAATTGGTAACCGTTCACGGCTTGAAACTTGAAATTGGAAAGTAGAAATTTGGGAAAGATGAAACGAGTTTACGAGTTCAGACTTCTTTAATTTCAAGGTTTATTGTTTCTAAAGTGCTTTAATTTAAGCAATTTACAGAATAGTTGTAAAATTGGACAACCGTTAATTAACCAGTCTATAACATAGCCAAATTACAGAATAAATTATTTTTGGATTGATTGCCTAAAGATAAATATCATTGCAAATCAATAAGTTAGCCTAAGAAGCAATGTCCAAAAATTTAAAGTCAGATTATATAAGTCTGGAGTTAGATGTTTACAAATTGGCAGAAGAGTTACCGGATATCTCTCTGTGCCAATATAAGTGAGACACTTCCCTATCCATAATTTAGAAGGTTCCTTCCCATTTTAAGTGGGTAACGATATTTAATAGGTTCTACTCGATCATTTCACAGTCCTTCAATTAGCTTGTAATACTCCTTGAGAGTACGAATGGATTCCATCGTGGCTTGGAACAAGATCCAACTGAGAACAAGGATTCCTATTGTGAGTCCGATCTTCCATGCCCGCGCCGTTTCTGGACGCCACCAAATCAGGGGCAACGCCAGAGGCCCCACACAACAGACTGCGATGATAATAAAGGATTTTCGGAAATACCATTGAATCTTTTCCTCTGCAAAGCGTGGGTGGTTTAGTTATTTGCGGCGCTTCGTCCTGCCAGCCAGCCGGTTGAAAATGCCGTCTGCAGATTGTATCCACCTGTGTCACCCTGAATATCGAGCAGCTCTCCTGCAATGAAGAGCCCCTTTGTTTTCCTCGATTCCATTGTCCTGGGGTCAATCTCCCGGGTATCTATTCCTCCTGCCGTAATAATTGCTTCGGCGAAAGGTCTGTATCCGGTTACCTCCAGCCGGAAATCTTTGAGCCAGGTCCTGAGGCGCTTACGTTCTTTTGCAGAGATATTGCAGGCAGTGCGATCGACAGGTATATCAATGAAATTCAGGCAAACAGGAACCATTTCCCGAGGAACCAGCCCACGCAGAAAGCTGCTTATTTGCTCCCTGCCCCGCGAAGCAATGTCGCGCAGAAGACGTTCATCAAGTTTTTTTTCATCAAGGGCGGGTTTGAGATCAATGGAAAAGGTAACTTTGTGCCCGTTGCGCAAGCTGTCCACTGCTGCACCGCTCAGTGTAAGAATTGAAGGTCCCGTTATCCCGAATTCGGTAAAGACGATCTCACCAAATTGTTCTCTTTTTTTCCTACCATTGATGAGCATTCGGGTTTTGACATTTCGAAGATTGAGTCCAGTCATTTTTTTTGCTTCATCTCCCGATGTTTCAAGCGGGACAAGCGCCTGGCGGACCGGGATTATTGTATGCCCCGCGGATTCGGAAAGGCTGTAGCCGTCTCCGGTTGAACCTGTCGCAGGATAGGAGACCCCTCCCGTAGCAAGAATAACGGCATCACAGGGGATTTCCTTGCCTTGAGAAAGAACACCAGTGAGGCGTTCATTATGTGTCAGTATTTTATCAACAGGAGCGGAATGTATGATCCGAACCCCGGACTTTTTATTCCACCGCAGAAGAACGCTATGGACATCCGGCGCTTTGCCGCTTGCAGGGAAAACACGGCCGCCTCTTTCAGTTACCAACTTCAGGCCCAGTTCATTGAAGAATTCTATGAGATCGGTATTGAAGAACCGGGCAAAGGTTTGCCGAAGAAAAGGGCCGGTTTTGCCGAAATGGGAAATAAAGTCAGATACCTCGGCGATATTTGTGATATTGCAGCGGCCCTTTCCTGTAATACAAAGTTTTAGACCGGTACGTTTCATTTTTTCAAGCAGAAGTGTATCAGCTCCTGCTTCAGCTGCCTGTCCCGCAGCCATAAGCCCTGCCGGGCCGCCGCCTATGACAATTACTCTTCGTGCCTTCATATACGTTGGTTCTCTTGAATCCTCAACCTGCTCCTGTGGGGTTTATGACAGGAATTTAAAGATAGTCAATATGCCACCATGAATGACGACCACCTTCCCTTAAAAATTCGCAACCATTATTGCGAAGATATTTAAGTAATTCTTTTTTTGTGACGGCAGTATATAGATTGTTCACAGGTATACCTCCAAATAAATTTGATAATCATTATGCACATAACGTCCAGCATAAGGCGCGGCGGCTTTTTGCGATCCGCTGCAAGAGCATGGTTAGGTTACCGCTTCGCGCAACTGCCTATCGTGTAATCTGCCAAGTGTTCCTAAAGCGACGACAGCGCCAAGAAATGCAAGCCCCATATCCGATTGAGTGTCCCATACGTACCCTTGAGTTCCGAGGAATGCCTCTGCGGACTTGCCCGAAAGGAGCGCAACCCACCACTCAAGAAGTTCGTAAAAGGCACTGATCGCCAAACAAAGAGAAACCACGATCACCTGAAGCCATCGGGCTCCATTTACGACATTTGCTCGAATAAACACCTCCCGAGCTATCACCGCCGGAACGAAACCTTGAGCGAAATGTCCGACCTTGTCGTAATTATTTCGCGTCCAACCGAAGACACTTGCGAGATAATCGAAAAATGGAACTTCAGCATAAGTGTAGTGCCCCCCGATCATCAGAATCACACAATGGGCGAGAACCAAAATGTACGAAAGCCTCGTGAGCGGAAAACGGTTTTCAGTCAGCGCCAACACCAAAAGGCCGATAATGGCCGGACCCACCTCCAAAGCCCACGTGAGATAGTCCTTGGGGGCAATTCCAGACCAAATGAGTACAAGAAAATAGACTGACAGCCATGCAATACGCATCAATTCCCCTACACTCTTAACCTAACGACCCAGCTAACTTGCCCAAACGGGAACTGTGATTATGCAAAAAGAATGTAAACACGAAAATGCGCAAGAGCCAACAGGCGCGGCCCTTTTGGGTCAAGTTGAGCGTTTTGTGTACGCCCGGCATGGGCGTGAACTTATGGGGTGAGACTTCGACTGAGCTCAGCCGAAGTCAAGTCCCCTATATCTGAACCCTGCTAATATGGTGAACATATTAGCAAAAGTATTAGCCGAAGGCAAGGGCGTTTCCATGAGGAAGGGTCTGAAGGAAGCCGGAGTGCAAAGCTATGAGCCGACGGACAGAAACAGCATACAAGGCCAGGTTTCCGGGTAAGTTAGCACAACATAACGAAGCCCAGGGTTCAGGAGATATGGTAAATGCTGCGGTTGTGTAGCGAAAGTTCACGTCCTTATCCGGGGAGATCTGCTCGACATGCAGTTCGCATGGGGCACGTTATTGAACTGACCGACCCAAATGAACACCTGCTACTATGGGTGAACATTCATTATCCGGCCATGGCTCGATAAGTTCCGTGAAACGCCCCGTGCGGACCCACATGCCGGGTGGTGTTGGTGTTGGGGGTTAAACTCCTCCTTACCCGATTAGGCGAACATGTTGATATTATTATATTTTTGTGTATTTAAACCAGCAACATAAGTCAAACGGAGACTTGACCCCTTTCCCCTTTCCCTTGAA
>JAUWNZ010000007.1 GCA_030612385.1 Pseudomonadota bacterium
AAAGGTCAGGATTAAAAGGTCAAAGTGGGTGGCATGGACAAACTTGTTTGTCCGTGAAAGGTCAAGATTAGAAAACGATTAACCCTGAACGGTGAACTCTAAACCTGTGAACGCTTACAGAAAGGAAAGGATGTGCTTGACAGGATAGTTGGAATCATAGACTCTTGCAGGACTTTTCTTGTAACCTCACATGTGCGGCTCGATGGGGATGCTCTGGGGTCAGAGCTGGCCATGTACCATTTCCTTCGTAATATTGGTAAAGAAGTGGTCGTATATAACCAGGATGAGACTCCTGAGAAGTACAGATTCCTTCCCGGTTCAGGGACCATTGTCTCGATCCTTAACTCTTTTGAAGATTTTGATGCTGTGTTTGTATTAGACTGCAGCGAGCTTGAAAGGATTGGAAACGAGGCCTCCCGTGCAGGTTCTATTAAGAGGATGATAAACATAGACCACCATGTCTCTAATACCGGTTTCTGTGATGTATCGCTTGTTGATCCTGATGCAAGTTCCACGGGTGAGATACTTTACCGGCTTTTCAGGAAAATGAATGTTGATCTGACTTCAAATATTGCAATTAACCTTTATACGGCTATACTCACGGATACCGGGGCATTTTGCTACTCGAATACCGGCAAAGATACTTTTGCAATAGCAGGGGAACTTGTTGAAAAAGGCGCATCTCCACAGTGGATAGCGGAGAAGGTTTACGAAACAAACCCGGCAGGTAAAATTAAGCTCCTGGCGAAAGTTCTCGATACTCTCGGATTTGATTTGAATGGAAAGATCGGCTCCATTAGAGTTACGCAGCGGATGCTCAAGGATGCAGGGGCCCTTCAGGAATATACTGAGGGCTTTGTAGATTTTCCCCGTTCGATCGTAGGAGTTGAGGTTGCTGTGCTTTATAGTGAAACATCGGAGCACAATTTTAAGGTGAGCCTGCGATCAAAAGGAAGAATTAATGTGGAACGAGTTGCCGGAGAATTTGGCGGCGGCGGGCACTTTAGCGCTGCGGCTTGCAGCGTTGAAGGTGATATTGATACCGTTAAGAGTAAAATTGCAGCCTGTATTATGGATCAGCAAGAGAAGCGCCTAAAGTGAGCTAAAGCTCAAAGCTCAAAGCTGAAAGATTGAAAACCAAGATGCTCAAGTCCTTTTTTCCTTTGAGCTTTTACCTTTCACCTTGGATATTGAATTGTTTGTAATTGCTTCCCAACTCACGACTTGGCCACTTGACTACTCAGCGATGGCTGGATTTACATGAACGGCGTTATAATTATTGATAAGCCTTCGGGAAAGACATCTTACGATATTGTTGAGGATGTCAAGAAGTCACTTTGTGCGAGAAAAGTTGGTCATACCGGTACACTTGATCCGCTTGCCACCGGTGTGCTCCCAGTATGTATCAATGAGGCCACAAAACTTGTCCAGTTTTTTTCAACGGACAGTAAAGAATATAAGGCTGAAATGCTTATGGGGGTTACGACTGATACCCTTGATATCGAGGGTAATTTAACTGCCCAAAAGAAACCTGATGTTGTAAGGGGTGACATAGAAGATGTATTGAAGAGCCTTGTGGGGAAAATAAAACAAACACCTCCCCTGTACTCAGCCATAAAATTTAAAGGAAAGCCTATGTATAAGTGGGCAAGAAAGGGGGTTGTCTTTGATCCCCCGGGAAGGATGGTCGAAATACACAAAATCACTCTTGAAGATGTAAAGTTGCCCTATGTAACCTTTTTCGTAGCGTGTTCCAAAGGGACATATATAAGATCCCTCTGTGCCGATATAGGTGAAAAACTGGGGTGCGGGGCTTGCCTGGCAGGTTTGAGAAGGATAAGAAGCGGGGCGTTTGTTGAGAGATCTGCCCTGTCTCTTGAAGGTGTTCAGGATCGGGAAAAAAAGGAGATTTTGGAGAAAAATATCATTTCAATGGTGGATGCATTGCCGGGCTTTTCTACAATTTATGTTAATCGAAAATTAGAAGACAGGTTGAGGGCGGGCTATCAACCTGTTATTGGCGATCTGGCAGAAAATCGTCCTTCTTCTCTTGTCGTCGGAGATGTGGTAAAATTTGTTTCCCCGGGAGGCGCCCTTGTGGCTTTGGCCAGGATGCTTTGTTCATTCGACCGGATTTCCTCACTGGATTCCGGGGAACAGATGGTAAAGATTTTAAGGGTATTCAATTGTTGATGGGGATTGGCATCCCACATGGTCAGAAGGTAATATCTCAATAAGTTCGGGTAGGGGCGATTTTAGTCGCCCATATCGGGAAGTTAAAACTTCCTCTCCCCCTAATTTATAGAGAAGTTACGTCAGAAGGAGGTGTAAAATAGTGTTAGAATTAGACAGGAAAAAAGAGATAATCGAAGATTTTCAAGTACATGAAAAGGATACAGGGTCCCCGGAAGTTCAGATTGCTCTTCTCAGTGCAAGAATAAAATACCTGACAGAACATTTTAAGGTTCACAAAAAAGATCATCATTCCCGAAGGGGTCTTTTAAAACTTGTGGGGCAGCGCCGGCGGATGCTTGATTATCTCAAGGCAAAAAATCTGGAGAAGTACAGAGAAGTTATAAAACGCCTTGGGATAAGGAAGTAGGTAACTATTCAGGTTGTTTAGGCTGAAGGCTAAAGGCTGAAGGCTGAAGACTGAAGGTAGAAGGCTGAAGGTAGAAGGTAGTTATGATTAATATTCCTTCAGCCCTAACAGCCTTCAGCCTAACAGCCTTCAGCCTATTTCCCTTCAGTCTAAACACCTAAACACCATTACCTTTGGTAATGGTAATTTAACTTGTTAAGAAAAAGGAAAAAAATGAGCGAATTATTCAGTACGGATTTTGCGGGGAGAGACATATTTCTTAAAACGAATTATATGGCAGGTCAGGCGGATGGGGCAGTTCTTGTCACCTATGGCGATACCGTTGTTCTTGTCACGGCAGTTTCGCTGAAGACGAAAAGAGAGGGACTTGACTTTCTGCCGTTGACTGTCGATTATCAGGAGATGACCTATGCGGCAGGGAAGTTTCCCGGCGGTTTTTTTAAGAGAGAGGGCCGGCCTAACGAGAAGGAGATATTAACATCCCGGATCATAGACAGGTCCACACGCCCACTCTTTTCAAAGGGATACTTTTATGAGACTCAGATTGTGGCGACAGTGCTTTCGGTGGATGAAGAAAACGATTCTGATGTTGCCGCAATGTTAGGCGCATCCGCCGCCCTTGAGATATCGGACATTCCTTTTAACGGACCGGTTGCCGGCGTGAGGATTGGTCGGTGCGGGGAAGAATTTATATGTAATCCGACGGCGGAACAGCAGGAGGAGAGTGACCTGAATCTCTTTCTTGTGGGAAGAAAGATACCTTCCCGCACCGATGACGGAGAGTTTGACATTAATCTGGTGATGCTTGAGGGAGGCGCTCTTGAAGTTGAAGAAGACGTGATGGTTGAGGCCATAGAGTTCGGTCTGGAATCGATGAGGCCGGTAATTGTGCTACAGGACCAGATGCGCCAGGCTGTGGGAATGCAAAAAAGAGGCATAGAGTGCTCTTACGTTGATGACGACCTTTACCGAAAGGTGTCCGACGCAGCCATGGCCGGTCTGAAAGACGCCTATACAACGCCGGGAAAGCAGGAAAGACAGTCAAAGCTGCATGATGTAAAAGAGTCTGTTTTGAAAGAGGTTGCTTCCGAAGATGCAGAACTTGTCTCGATGGTGAAGGATATTCTCGACAAGGTGGAGAAGGAGACCCTGCGGAATATGACCTTGAATGGAGGGAGAAGGATAGACGGCAGAACCGGCAAGGATATAAGACCCATCACCTCTGAAGCCGGCATTCTTCCAAGGACGCATGGGTCCGCTCTGTTTACCAGAGGGGAGACACAGGCCCTTGCCGTTCTCACCCTCGGCACGTCTGCCGATGAGCAGAGAATGGATTATATAAGCGGGGAGGAGAGGAGGTCGTTTATCCTGCATTATAATTTCCCGCCATATTCTGTAGGCGAGGCGAAGTTTTTAAGGGGACCAGGGAGAAGAGAGATAGGGCATGGCGCTCTTGCAAGAAGAGCCCTGCTCCCCGTCCTTCCCTCCCAGGAAGAGTTTCCCTACGCCATCAGGATTGTTTCCGAGACATTATCTTCCAATGGTTCGTCATCCATGGCCGCGGTCTGCGGAGGGATTCTTTCCCTGATGGATGCCGGTGTTCCTGTAAGAGATATTGTCGCCGGTATTGCCATGGGATTGATGAAGGAGGGTGAAGATGTTGTCATCCTTTCGGATATCCTTGGAGATGAAGATCACGCCGGCGATATGGACTTTAAGGTATGTGGAACAGAAAAGGGCATCACTGCTCTGCAGATGGATATAAAGATCGACGGCATCACGGAGGATATTCTGAGAAAGGCGCTCTATCAGGCGAGGGAGGGAAGAATCTTTATAATTGAAAAGATAAAGGAGACCCTTGATGTCCCAAGAAAGGATATCTCGCCTTATGCCCCGAGGATAACTACTCTAAAGGTCAAGCAGTCCAGGATTAAAGATGTTATTGGTACCGGCGGCAAGAATATCAGGAATATCGTAAGTGAGACAGGCGTCGCTATTAATGTGGAGGACGATGGGACGGTGACCATTGCCTCGAGTGATTCAGAAGCGGCGAAAAAAGCCGTTGAGATGGTCAGACTGCTCACCGAAGAGGCGGAGGTGGGAAAGATTTATCTTGGCAAGGTCAGGAAGGTCGTTGATTTTGGGGCCTTTGTAGAGATATTGCCCGGCACAGACGGGCTGGTTCACATATCTGAGCTTGAAAAGGGAAGGGTTAACAAGGTAACCGATGTCCTTAACGAAGGCGACGAGGTGCCGGTTAAGGTTATCGAGATTGACAGGCAGGGGAAAATAAGGCTGAGCAGAAAGGAAGCGCTACTATAGGTTGTTTAGGCTGAAGGCTGAAGGCTGAAGGTAGAAGGTAGTTATGATTAATATTCCTTCAGCCCTAACAGCCTTCAGTCTAAAAACCTTCAGCCTAAACCAAATAACAACTGTTCGACCACTTGACGAGGTCTCAATGTATAATAAGACTGTTCTAAGTAACGGTATAAGGGTCATCTCCGAGGAGATCAGCCATGTGAGGTCTGTCTCAATGGGGGTCTGGGTGAAGTGCGGTTCTCGTGATGAACACAATGCCATAAACGGGATAGCTCACTTTATAGAGCACATGATCTTCAAGGGGACCAAAAACAGATCCGCATTTGATATAGCATTCCAGATCGATTCTGTCGGTGGCATAATGAATGCCTTCACCGGCAAGGAGTTGACCGCTTTTTATGTTAAGATACCCGACTACCATCTTTCCATGGCAATCGACCTTCTTGGCGATATATTGAGAAATTCGCTCTTTGATCCTGCGGAGATAGAGAAAGAACAATCGGTGGTTCTTCAAGAGATTCACATGGTGGAAGAGACACCGGATGAATATATTCATGATTTTTTTGAGAAGACCTTCTGGGGTGGTCACCCCCTTGGACTCCCCATCTTGGGAACGATAGAAACCGTCGCCAATTTTGAAAGGAAGACCATTATTGATTTCTTCACAAAAAAGTACAGAGGGGAGAATGTGGTGTTGACCGCCGCGGGCAATCTGAAACATGATAATCTCGTTGCTCTTGTTTGCAGCGCCTTTGGTTCCTTAGAGAGAGAATTTGTGAAAAAAGAATCGACAAAGGCCGGGGTCTGCTCGAAGGTTGCGGTAGTCGAAAAAGATATGGAACAGGAACATATCATTATCGGCGCCGGCGCCCCTTCTTCCACGAGCCATTTGCGATATCCTGCCCTATTGATGAATATTATTCTTGGAGGGAGCGCCAGTTCGAGACTTTTTCAGGAGATAAGAGAGAAGAGGGGACTTGCTTATTCCATACGTTCTTATCACGCTCCATACAGGAATGAAGGCATGCTTGGAGTTTATACGGGGACCAGCGATGAAAAGGCCAGGGATGTTATAATCTTGATACTTAAAGAATTAGATAGATTAAAGAATGATCTTGTGACGGAAAAAGAGCTCTGCTCAGCGAGGGAACTGATCAAAGGCCATATGTTGCTGAGCTTGGAAAGCACAGATAACCGTATGACGAGGCTTGCCAGAAACGAGATTTTTTTTGGACGCGACATCCCAATGGAAGAGGTTGTTGCGAATATTGAAGATGTCAGCAGAGAAGATATCAAAACTCTGGCCGGTGATGTCTTTAGACCAGATATCCTTTCTTTGGCGGCCCTGGGGAAAGTTCCAGAGAAGGACATTACGTCAGGGCTCAGAGGGTATAGGGTATAGGTGATCGGGATACAGTGATTGCCTGAGTTTTGATGAGCTATATTTATGGAATTGAATAACAGACTTTATGAATTATTTGCGGACAAGGCAAGAAAAACAAAGGTGGAGATATTGAGTCTTGGCCTTGGGTACACTGCAGTTACAACCTCGGACGGCGGGATGGGTCTATCCTATACCTATTTTGACACTAAAGATTCCTGCTCGGTTATTAAAAATTATCATGATTACGAGGGCAGGTCTGCCGTTGATCTCCTTGAAAGAATTAAGAGTGCGAATACAATCGAGAGAAGTATGGCCATTGCGCTTATAAATGCGCTCAATTATGAAAAGGCAATTTCACTCCCCGAGGACAAGAATAATAATGTGATGTTCGATAAATTTGATATTGGCAGGGGAACAAGGGTTGCTATGGTGGGCTTTTTTGGCCCCCTTATTAAAATTTTCAAGGAGAGAAGTGCCGCTCTGGAGATAATAGATATATCACGTGATATTGGCCATGCGGAAGATTTCTATGGAAAGCTTGGAGACTGGGCGGAGGTATTGTTTCTGACCTCGACCTCTATCCTGAATAATACAACTGAAGAGATACTTGGAAATGTTGGAGAGAACGTCAAGACCGTCATGCTTGGTCCCAGCACGCCAATGGTGTGTGAGGCATTTGAGCATCTGCCGGTACACATGCTTGCCGGCACAGTTCCGCTGGAAAAAGAAAAGGTGTTAAAAGCTGTCCGGCACGGGGTAGGAACACCTGTCATCCATAAGTTCAGCCGAAAGGCTTTCTGCCTTCTTCATGATTAACATCCCTTTCAGGTTGTTAGGTCCTGTCAGGAAATAAGTATCACATTTATGCATCTCATCTTCAGGCCATCTTTAGCCGATCCTCAATCGCAAAATCCTCGAAATAGCACAACTATTCCTCTGCTTTTGTTCAATCGTATCGACTAAATCTAACCTAAATCTGAGCGCCCAACCGTAACACCTATTTCCTGACAGACCCTTAGTAGACAGGCGAGGACGCCTGTCTTACCCCGTAGTAGGTCGGGCGTCTCGCCTGACAGGGTCACCTTTTGAATGCGACTTCCTCTAACCCATTGAATCTTCTGGTGCCGGAGCTCGGAGTTGAACCGAGATGGGCGCAAGGCCCGGGGGATTTTGAGTCCCCTTTATGACCTTTCCCATAATTTCCTTTTATCAAACAAACCCCTTGACATTCAAAGGAATTTCCTTTATCTTCTTTCATAAGGCGTCACTTAAAAACACACCGTTTCAGCATAAAAAGCGGGACAGGAGCGGGACTGGAAAACGGGGGATTCTTTAAGAAAGGAGGATAACACAAAATGGCGAAATGGAGCAAGACAAACTTTCCGGGGGTACGTTACCGTGAACATCCAACACGGAAAAACGGAGTCAAGCGAGATCAATATTTTACGATCCGTTACAAGTTGGCAGGGAAAGACCGTGAAGAGGCACTCGGATGGGCTTCCGAGAACTGGACAGCGGCAAAGGCTTATGACCGCTTGAAGGAATTAAAGGAAAACCGAAAGGCCGGGGAAGGTCCGCAAACCCTGGCCGAAAAGCGGGAAATTGAGGACAAGCGAAAAGAGGCGGACAAGAAAGCGCAAGAGCTGGCCGAAAAGGAAAGCGTCACCTTTGGCCAATATTTCCAAAAAGTCTATTTCCCCACTTTTGAGATTGGCAGGAAAAAAGACACAACCCGGAAGGGCAAAGAGCATTTCAAAAACTGGATTTCCCCTGTTATCGGAAACACCCCCTTGAAGGACGTTAAGCCTTTCGCCATTGAAAAGATCAAAAAGAACATCCTGGACGCGGGAAAGACCCCCCGAACCCTTCAATATGTTTTTGCCACTATCCGGCAAGCCTGGAACATGGCGAGGCGTGACTGGCTTGTTTTGGGCGATTCACCGACCAAAAGCGTCAAGGTCCCTAAAGTGGACAACAGGAGAGTCCGCTTTTTAAGTCACGATGAAGCCGAAACCCTCTTAAAAGCATTGCAGGTCAAAGACCCCCGGACGCACGACTTGGCATTGCTGAGCCTTCACACCGGGCTTCGCATGGGGGAAATGGCAAGTTTGAAATGGAGCCATATTGACCTTGACCGGGGAATCATCAGAGTCATGGATCCCAAAGGCGGAGAAGGCCGTGCCGCGTTCATGACCGAAAAAGTAAAGACCATGTTTGAGGCTATGAAGCGCCGGGGGCCGGATGATTACATTTTTACCAAAAATAACGGCGAGCGCTTGAAGGACACACCCAGGGAATTTTTCGAAGTTGTGGCGGAACTGGGCCTTAACAACGGCATTACAGACCACCGGCAAAGAGTATGCTTTCATAGTTGCCGACACAGTTTTGCATCTTGGCACGTTACGGCAGGAACGGACCTTTACACCGTCAAAGAGCTTCTGGGCCATTCAGTTATTGCCATGACGGAAAGATATAGTCACCTTTCACAGGGAACCTTGCGGAATGCCACGCAGACACTTGAAAGGGCCATTGACAGAGCCGGACAAGAAAAGGCCGGGCAGGAAGCCGAGCAGGTTGTGAACTTTACGAAATAAGATCACCAGGGGGGATAGGCCGACGGGCCGAAAACCCTACCCAGCTTCCCCCTTAACCATAGGGGCCGAAGGGGGACAGGAAATGGAAATGGAAACAGGAATTGACAATGACGACCGCACTCCCCCGACCCTCGAAGAAACTGATTCATTAAGTTATCTTCTTAAGGATGATGAAGATTTTCTTAATGATTTAATTCAATGGGGCCAACTGAAAATGGATGCAATGGTTAAAATCTTCGCCAGTCATTTAGTTTTCCCCTCGTTTCTCGACTTATATGAAGCACAAAACAATAAGCAGAAAGAAGAAGAACTTAAAAATTTAATGAAAAGCTATGGAATTGATGATCAGCCATTGTTAGAAAAGATGATATTCGACACCAAAACCCAATTGATCCCTACCGTGCAAAAGTTTTTACGGGAATTCAGAGATGTTGAAGGAACAACCTTATTCCAGGAAGGAGCGCCTTTTTTACAATCTTATGAGACAAGGCTTAAACAGCTAAGGCAAATGAAAAAAGAAGGGGGCATAGCTATCGGGAAAATTAAGAGTCTTTTGAAAAGCAATGCTCCTTTTGACCCTGCTAAAATTAGTTTAAAGAAAGAACTGGCACGGCAAGAATTTTTTCATAAGAGGTTTGATGAGATGTACACTTATTTTAAAAAGTTAAAAACACTGCAATTCATCGGGACAGGAAACCCGAGAAAGAGAAGCGAATGGCTGAAATTCCTGATTCGAGATCTTGTTGATTATGTCGAATCGGCAAGAAAAAGGGTGATACAATATAAAGCTACTGGAGATGCCCAATATACTAAAAAAACTACCATCGCCTTTGTTTCAGTAATACTTTCAGGACAAGGCATAGCAAATCTAACCATTAAGAAAACCGAAACTTATTACGAAAATGCGCTGAAAGCTAAAAGATAAAGTCTATTTTTCCCCTTCAAAAAACCATTCCTGACATTATCCAATAATTTCAATCAACTGTAGAATTCTTTTTCCGGAAAACTATCTTTGCCGGACTTTTTTCTATTTTTGCTCATCTATATTAAAATAACCCAAGAGAAACAAAAAACTTTGGGAGGTTTTTTTATGACAGAAAAAATAAGTCTTTTCCACAGTATGGCTGACCGTTGGCCGTCGACTATGGTTGCCCGAACGGAGATTGAAAAGTTTTCTGGCGGTATTATGTCTGAAAAATATATCGCTAACCTTGACTGCCAGGGCCGGGGTCCAGTGGGAAGGATCCGCTGCGGGCGAAAGGTGGTTTACCCTGTTGTAGAGCTGGTCAAGTGGCTTGAAACGCGAAGTAGCGTCATTCCTGACCGTGCAAAGTAGGGGGCGATCATGGCTCTACACACCGAGCATTTGAGTGACTTGCAAAAGTCTGGCCTGACTGACCAAACAATAGAGACAGCAGGTATCTGCACCGTCCCGCCGGGACAGATCAATAAGATTATGGGCTGGGACGCGCCCATAACCTCAATGCTGACTTTTCCCTATCCGGGGAATAGCGGTTTTACCCGTTATCGCCTGTTTCCACCCTATCAGAAAAAGGGCGAAACGAGGGCACAAAAATACTGGCAACCTAAAGGTTCAGGCGTTCATTTATACCGGCCACCCGGCTTTGACCCGGGTGGAGATGTTATTCTGATAACTGAGGGTGAGAAAAAGGCGTTAAAGGCCTGCCAAGACGGTTTAAATTGCTGTGCATTGGGTGGTATCTGGAACTTTGCCGTTAAGGATGAGAACGGCAAGCCACAGCTTATAGATGACTTCAATTCCATAGATTGGATTGATAGAAAAGTTGAGCTTGTGCCGGACTCAGATTTTCTTAAAAAAGAAGAAGTGAAGCACGGTGTCTATCGTCTTGGAACTTTACTTGAACAAAGAGGGACCAGCGTTTCCGTTGTTTGCCTGCCACCAGGAGAGAAGCTTGACGATTATTTGTGTAAGCACACTTCAGGCGAGTTTGACAATCTTAAACGGATAAACCTGGAGTATAAGTTATTTAAGGGTGTCAAAAAGAAAGAAGAGAAACCTAAACCTGCCCCCACAATCGCAGATACGTTAATTGCCTTTGCCGGGAAGGGCGTGGACTTTTTCTTTACCGACCAATACGACACACCTTATGCACGCTTTTCAGTGAATGGTCATTCTGAACACTGGCCTATTAGAAGCAAAATTTTTCGCAGTTGGTTGCAGCGATTATATTATCAGGCTAAAGGCAAGGGCGCTAATTCCGACGGTATGAATCAGGCTTTGGATACGATAGAAGCTATAGCTCAGTTTGACGGCAAAGGTGAGATCGAACTTCATAACCGAGTTTGTAAACATGACGGCGCATACTGGTATGACCTGACCAATGACCAATGGCAGACTATCAGAATAACAGAAACGGGTTGGCAAGTAATAAATGACCCGCCTGTTATGTTCAGGAGACTGACCCATCAAAAGCCACAAGTTATACCAGACAAAAGCGGCACTCTGGAAGCGTTAAACCCTTTTCTTGTGGGGATCAAAAAAGAAAAGCACAAAACGCTTTTGAAGGTTTGGATAGCTTCCTGCTTTTTGCCGGACTTCCCTCACACAATCCCTGTGCCTTATGGTGAACAAGGGTCAGGGAAGACTTCAGTGTCTAAGCTCATGAAGGGGATTATTGATCCTTCGGTGATGGATGTACTGGGAGGTACAGGTGATCGTCAGGAAATAATTCAGAACCTGTCGCACCACTGGTTATTGGCTTACGACAATTTGTCCTCTCTTAGCAAAGAAACACAGAATATTTTCTGCAGGGCTGTGACAGGCGCTGCCTACAGTAAGCGCAAACTGTACACAGATGACGAAGATAGTCTCACTTATACACGAAACTGTTTAATCCTGAGCGGCATAAACTACCCTGCCACAGCTCCCGATCTGCTTGACAGATGTATTCTTATAGAGCTGCGCAACCTCAGCCGAGCAGGCGTTATTATTAAGGAAGAGGTACTAAAACAGAAGACTCAGGAGGCGATCCCGTCTATTCTTGGTGGGGTTTTTAATACCCTCGTAAAGGCAATTCAAATCAAGAAAGCATTAAGTCTGACTAATTTGCCCCGAATGGCAGACTGGACAGAATGGGGATATGCAATAGCTGAAGTAACTGGTAGCGGCGGGCAATCTTTCTTAGACGCATACAGGGAGAACATAGGATTGAGAAACCAGGAGATCATCTCATCAAATCCTGTTGCGAGTACACTTGCAAGTTTCATGGAGGATAGAGAAATATGGATTGGCACACCCAGCGATTTACTGGGCAGGCTTACACAACTGATGCCCGAAGATGAGAAAAAAGATAGATCATGGCCCAAAACTGCAAATGTATTGGTCAGGCGCATGAATGAGCTAAAAAGTAATTTAAGCGATGCAGGTATAGAAATTGAGCGTAATCATGGGAAGGAGACAACCTTAAAAATAACTACATTCCAACAAGTGGGGGAAAATACCGTCGCTATCGTCGCAACCGTCTTTCCTAAAGAAAAACAAGGATTTGCGGACGACGATATGCCGACGATACTTAGTTCTGCCGACGATACTGAAAAAATACCGTCGCAACCTAAGTTACTGAAAACACAGCAGAAAGACGATACCGACGATAAAGACGATAAAAAACCTCACTTATTGGAAAAGGATAAAAACAAAAAAGAAGAGGTGTTTGAAGATGTCCGTATCTGAAATTTTGCAGAGCAAAGGGATTAAATTAAAGATTATTGGCGAGGAGTTAAGTCTTTCACCAAGGGAAAAAGTAACATCTGAAATAGTGCAATTTGCCAAAGCACACAAACAGAACATCATGGCCGAGTTAAAGACGCCCATCGACAATGCCAGGCAAATTACAAAAGAGCAGTTGTGTTTCATTGATGGTAGGTGGCAGTCAACAAAAGGCAGGCAGGTAACACCTGTTTACGTCAACCCATACCCCCAGGGCACCTCAGAAGCCAGGCAAGAAACGTTAATGCAGGTCATGGGGGCGATATACCAGGACGCTGTAAAGAAGGCTAAACAGGCTTACCAAGAAGGCGAGCTGATCCCTGACCAACGAACTGAGGCAGTACGGCAGGCTGTCTTGAAGGGCAATGCAAAACTTAAGGACTTTCAGCTTGCCGTTAATAAGGCTTATTTAAATTAACAGAGAAGCCTGAGTTTTCCAACGCCTATACTATAGTTTCAGTATAGACTTCGTGGCGAAGCTCAAGGACTTTCGAGTTGCAGTCAACAAGGCTTATCTGAATTGAGGAGTGAAACCATGAAACTTGAAGATATTGAGAAATACGGGGTTACAGCGCAGCGCAAACGGGAGTGCCTTTTTTGTAACGAGGAGACAGATTCTAAAAAAGTGGATAAGGGTGCAGTGGGATATATTTGCGGCACCTGTGTCCAAATACTTATAAATTCATCACAGGAGCGCTTGCTTAGAGCATACAATCTTGCCACAGAAAAGGGGTATGCAGGCAAGGCAAAAGCAATACAATCTTTCATGGAGGTAGAATCAGATGAACCAAGAAGACCGGCAGTTAAAAAACATGGACGAAATTCTCACAGAGAAAGAATTATGCGAACTTCTCGGAGTCAAAAAAAGTATGATCTCCGGATTGCGGTATGACCAGCAGCTTCCTTTTTGTAAAATCTCAAACACAAATAGAATTTATTTAGTGCGAGATGTTTTGAATTTCATTGAAAGCAAAAGGCAAATCCTCAATAGGGGTCTGTCCCCGGATATAGAGACGTAATAGAACCATAAGCACACCACGAGTAATGGCGATTAGAGTACGTGTAGGAACGGTTAATTCTTAACCTATACTCTGATATGACTGGGAAATTATGGGCAATAAAGAAACAGCGATCAAAACACTTGAAAGCGTGTTGAGTGAATTAAGAAAGGCCTGATGCAAAAGAAGTCCTTACAACTTTTAGAACAAGTAAAAGAAATCATCGAGAGCTACGACTTTGCCCTTACCCTGAGGCAGATTTATTATCAGCTTGTGGCCAGGCAGATCATACCGAACCAGCAAAGCTCTTACATGAAGCTGTCAAGACTGTGTGTGATCGGTAGGGACGAGGGGATATTGCCAGAGGACGCCTTTGCTGACAGGTTAAGACAGGTTGATAAACCGGATTAATACTTTGACCTTAGCGCCTTCATGGACGTAGTGAAAGAATCGTATCGTAAAGACAAGTGGCAAGACCAGGACGATTATATCGAGATATGGACAGAGAAGGACGCCCTCAGAAGTGTGCTGACGCAGATCACCTATCCAGATGACGTAAACTTAATGGTGGTCAGGGGGCAGGTAAGCCGGACTGCTATATATGAAAGCTATAGACGGTTTGCTGAAGAAATAGACAAAGGTAAGGACTGTTACCTTTATTACGCAGGGGACTTTGACCCTTCCGGCTTTTCTATTTACCACAGCCTGACAGAAAGAATCACAAACTATGGCGATGCCGGGGAATGGATAACATTTGAAAGAATAGCATTAACACCTGAGCAGATAGAACAATATGACCTGCCTTCCGATCCTGGCAAGCAATCAGACCCCAACTACAAACGCTTTGTTGCTGAATATGGTGATAACGTGGTTGAACTCGACTCGCTGCCGCCGGATGTTTTGAGGGGCCTTGTCGAAAGATACATCAAAATACATATCAATCGTCATGTTTTAGAGCAAGTAAAAGAAACTGAAATTGAAGAGCAAGCATGGCTACGAGACTTGATAGAGAAAATATAAACAGGAGGTTTACCATGGCTGAGAAAAAGAAGAAAAACGAGGATATCTTTACTCAAAAAAAAGAAATGAAAAAGAAAGTTGGGAAACCCCTGAAATATACGCCTGAAAGTCTTCAGAAGGCTTGCGATGATTATTTTGCTGGTGCAACGGTAGGCCAAATATACAGTTACAGGACTGGGGCTTGTTGTGGGTAGCAAGCAACTGATTCAGGATTATGAGAAGCGCCCGGAGTATATGGTTGTGCTAACCTAAAATTGACCAGCAAAAGGGGTTTGTGCTAACCCAAAATTGACCACCCGGAGCAGTTCATTTCCTGTTAAGATGGTTTATTGAAAACCATTGAGATAGGAGGAAAAGGAGTTGCTTAGAATGGAT
>JAUWNZ010000150.1 GCA_030612385.1 Pseudomonadota bacterium
CAATAGATAATCCGCATCCTCTCTGCCATCCCCCTTTTCAATGCCAAGAAGGAGCAGGATACCTCTGCCTATCGATGATATCTCCTGAGCCTCTACGCTTACCTTGGCGTAATCAACTCTTTGAACAACTGCCCGCATAAAAACCGATTCCTGAAATTTATCAGAGCCTTTGGTGGATTCGCTCCGCTTAATCCACCCTACAAACTTATTAATGTAAATATTAAAATGAAAAAACACCCTGCATTTCTCATTGTTCGATGTTCATTCGCAGGAGCGTGGGAACCCCAAACTCGAAACCCGAAACCCGAAACCCGAAACCCGAAACCCGAAACTCGAAACTCGAAACTCATTACCCCTTGTCAACCATCATCAATCGATCCCCAACATCCACCTCATCTCCGGGAGATACAAGTATTTCCGAAACCTCGCCATTGATATCAGAAATAATATTGCTCAGCATTTTCATGGCCTCAAGAACGATCAGTACCTGTCCCGCGAATACCTCCTCCCCCTCTGTAACCGGCGTCTCGCTCACGATGCCCTTGATCGGCGATCTTATATCCCCTGCCTTTGCCAGGACACCAATCTCTTTTGCCGTGAGCGCCGCTTTCTTTTTCGGCTGCCCGTCTTCATGCGTAAGTTCGGTCAGCACAGGCTCCGGATGATGGTCGATAACAAGATATGTCACAGTGTCTCCGCTCTTCGTCTTTCTTTGAGGCCCAATTTCGATTGAATGAAGTTTTCCGGAGGCATCGGAAAACTCAAGCCTGTCTCCCAGGCTGAAACCGCCTTTCCTGAACCAGATACCCGGAGGCAAAACCCAGGTCTTTCCATATTTTTCCTCAAATTTAAAGAAGCTGACCGCATCATTGGGATGTTGCAGATAAAGAACCAGCTCATCTTCTGTAGCGCCGCGATCAAGACGATCCTCCAGCGCTTTTTTTTCCATTTCGAGATCTATATCTTCAATCTTCCGGTATCCGCCCTCTTTTTCAACGATCTTTTTCCAATCCGGACCAAATACCGCTTCATAGATGTTGTCTGCGGGACGGTAAAAGGGGAATTCCCCGTACCTGCCCAACAATAAATTTTTCAAATCGTCACTGGCATCTTTATACCTGACCTTCCTGAGAACATTATTGACCGCTGTAGTCCAGAGGATTTGAGAACCAGGGGTCACACTCCACCAGTTTCCCAGCTCTACCTGAACCCCTGGCAATTCCTTCTGTAATATCTCCGGCATCAGGTGTAAAAATTCTCCCTTGACCGCCTGTTCAAAACTTGATCCGGTTGCTCCTCCGGGCAATTTATGTATCTGAACAGTGGGATCAAATCCGAAAAACTGCGATTCAAAATCCTTGTAATGCTCCCTTTCCGGCCGCAGGAGGTTCGAGGTATCGATAACCGCCTGCCCGTCAATGCCAGCCGCCCGGTATCCATACTCATCGAGCGTGTCGATCACCGTCAGTATCGGAGGCGGCCCATAGAAGCCGGTAAAGGCATGATCGCCGGCATCCACGATCTTTGCGCCATTGCGGACAGCCTCAACGATCCTTCCTATGTCATCACCATCGGTGTTGTGCCCATGATAATGGATAATTAGATCGGGGTATCGATCCAGAATTGCCCTTACAAGGTCACCGATCCTTCCGGCAGAGCCTAAACCCCCATGGTTTTTTATACAGAGAATAATATCGCTGCCTGTGACATCCAGTATTTCTCCAACCTTCGCAACGTAAAACTTATCGGTATGCTCCGGCCCCGTGGAAAATGATATGGAAGGCTCCAGGAGACATCCCGCCGCCTTCACCTCTTCAAAGACAGAAAGCATGTTTGGAATATAGTTGAGAAAGTCAAAGACCCGCCAGATATGAATATACCTCGCAAAGCTCCTGACTGTTAAACGAATCACATTCTCCGGGTAAGGCCGGTAGCCGAACAGATTGACACCCCGGCATAGAGTCTGAAACATTGTATCAGGCATATATGAACTCAGGATTTCCAACTTCTCGATGGGATTTATCTGTTTCCTGAGCATATCTACATGAACAGATGCCCCCCCTGAGATCTCAATCGAAAAATAACCCGCGGCATTCCTCGCATCCGCAACCAGTATCTGGGTATGCGGCATTATCCGGTTCTTAAAATCCGACTGTGAAAGATCTCTCTCCGTATTGGTTATATAATAACCGTCGGTCTTTCTGATCTTATCAAGGACATAGCCGACTCCTTTCTCCTTCAGGTCTCGCGGAGTAATCCTTTCTTCAATAATCTTCCGAGGTGTTTTAATACGCATAAGGATTCATTTTTTTTGCGTGAATTTCAGCAATCAACTTTGCCAGCCTGGCAATTTCACGCTCTGTTTCCGGATAGTTGAAAATTTCGGGATGTGCTTCGAGATAGTTTGTGTCAAATTTCCCTTCCCTGAAATCGGTTTCTTTGCAGATCGCGAGATAAAATGGAATGGTGGTCTTCGGCCCTACGATCAAAAAATCATGCAGCGCCCTTTCCAGCCTTTCCAATGCCTGTTCCCAGTCATAGCCGCGAACGGTCATCTTAACGAGAAGCGAGTCATATTCCGTCGGGATATTGTATCCCTGGTAAACAATACCATCCAGTCTGATGCCCGGCCCACCGGGAGATTGATACACCTCCACTCTTTTCCCGCCTTCCGGCATAAAGCTATTTTTGGGATCTTCGGCATTAATCCTTACCTGGATGGCCTTCCCCATAAGCTGCACGCGTCCATCGGGAATATCCAGGACATCGCCCTCGGCAATTCTTACCTGTTGCCTGACGATGTCCACCCCTGTCAACTCCTCGGTGACTGTATGTTCAACCTGCAGTCTTGTGTTCATTTCCATAAACCAGAATTGGTTGGTCCGCGGATCAACCAGAAACTCGACTGTGCCGGCATTGACGTAACCGGATTCCCGCGCGGCACGAATCGCATAATGATACATCTCTTTCAGAACATCTTCGGGAAGATCCGCCGGCGCAATCTCTAATAATTTTTGATGTCTCCGCTGGATGGAACAGTCACGTGAACCCAGATGAATGACGTTGCCATGACAATCCGCCAGTATCTGTATCTCCACATGTCTCGGCGCCTCGATGCATTTTTCTATATATACATCTTCACTATTAAAGGCCGAGAGTGACTCCGATTTTGCCAGAGGCAGCTGAACCAGCAGGTCCGCCTCATTTCCAACCTTCCTGATCCCTCTTCCGCCGCCACCCGATGATGCTTTTACCATTAAGGGATACCCATATTCTTTACCAAAGGCAATCGCCTCCCTGATCCCTTCATCTTCGGGAGACAGGTCATCCGTTCCCGGAATAAATGGAATGCCGGCGCTCTGCATGATTCTTCTTGCAACTACCTTGTTTCCTAAATCACGAATAACGCCGGCGGGAGGACCGATAAAGACGATCCCCGCCCTCTCGCACTCCGCTGAAAAATCCGTATTCTCAGCCAAAAAACCATACCCCGGATGAATCGCATCAGCGCCGCTTTTACGGGCTGCCCAGATTATCTTATCGATATCGAGATAGTCTTTCCTCGGACCATCGCCTATCAAAACGGCATCATCGGCAAATCTGATGAAATATGCCTCGCTATCCGGCTTTTCGTAAACAGCCACAGCGCCAAGCCCCAATTCCTTAACGGTTCTGATAATCCGAAGCGCGATCTCACCCCGATTGGCTATCAAAACTTTTTTTATCTTCCTTTTTGTTGACATCGCTTATTTCCGGGACTATTTGAAAAAACGGCGCGTTAAAGATAAACGCGCCATTCATATGTAACCCTCTATCTTCGCTTTGATTATATACTAATATTGGGTGATCATGTCAAGGATATTGACTGTTCATCCCCCTGAATAGGCGGGGAAACATATCAAGCGCCGTATGTAATAGCTCAATAAGTAGGGGCAAACTCCTGTATGTAAAAGTGATTGTGAATCTTAGCCATTCACGGCTTGAAATTGGAAATTAGAAATTTGGGAGAGATGAAACGAATTTACGAGTTGACAGGCTTCGGCGTGAGGTCAGTCGAATCGTACAAAAGAATGAAGGCCGAGT
>JAUWNZ010000248.1 GCA_030612385.1 Pseudomonadota bacterium
CACATTAATAATTCTCTTATGCCTGCTAATCCCCCACACCCTTGAATATGCCATGCCTAACTCCTTTGATACCTGGCAGGACTATTCAAGATTCTGGCAAATTCAAAAGTATCACGGCTGGTGTGCAGTTGCGTTGGATGAAAGCTATTTTGTGAGGATCGGTGGTGAGATATGTCGATTGCAACCGAATTAACGCACAATAACTTTACCCTGGGGCTACAGGGTGTCGGTTCATCCGTAGAAGCCCACGTACTTTAGTCGTGGGAGTAGTCACCAAAAAAGGAGGAACAAATGAAGATTGGAGAACGGACGATTACGGCGGCAACGTCGCAGATTGAGGGTTTGTTACGGGAACATGTGATGGACCTCAATGATGCTTTTGACCTCACCGAGGATGTTTCTATTGGCCTCAAGGTGAATATGACTGCCTCAGTGCAAGGTTTGAGAGTCGCTTCGGAAATTTCCTTTGTGAAAGAGCGAGTCAAGGACAAGTCTGCAACGGCTACTATTGACGAGAATCAGGTGACTTTTTCTGTAGTTAACGGAACGGAATAGCGTGGCGACAAACAAAAGAAAAAAGCTGATTAAGGATTGTGATGTACTCTGGCGCAAGGCGGTTAAAGCACGGGATAGGTGCTGTAGAGTCTGTAATCGAGAGGAAGGCAAGCTTGATGCCCACCATATTATCAAACGAAACCACATGGCGACCCGCTGGGATTTATCCAACGGGTGTCTTTTGTGTTTTAATCATCACTTTGCAGAAGGGCACCATAATCCTGTCCAGATGTATCGGAATTTGGCCGAAATTTATGGTGAAGCAGAACTTGAACGATTGCGAGTAAAGTCATTGAAAATAGTGAAGTTTTCTATTAATGAGCTGGAGCAAATTAAGTTTTCTCTCGCTCTCGCTCAGGAAAGGGAGTAAAGATTATGGCACTTAAAGAATCAATAGGTTGGGCAACTCGAACATGGAACCCGATTTCCGGCTGTTGGGGGCCAGAAGGAACAGCCAAAAGGCCAAAAAGATGTTTCTCTTGCTATGCACATCGTGTGGCAAAAAGGCTTAAAGGCCGGTTTGGGTATCCTGAAGATGATCCGTTCAAACCTACTTATCACCATGACCGGTTACTTGAGCCTCTTAAGCGGAAAAAGCCCACAAAGATATTTATCTGCTCAATGGGTTCCATGTTCAGTGGTAACATCCCTACGAGGTACATTGATGACATCTTGAAGGTTGTAGGGGCATGTCCTCAACATACCTTTATTGTCCTCACAAAGCAGCCTGAAAACATAGAGCGTGTGTTATACGAGGTGACAGAAGATAACCCGTGCCGGAAGCTTGGAGGTGGTGATTATTTCCCAAATCTTTGGATTGGTATTACTTGCGAAAATCAGCAGTCAGCGAACAAGAGAATTCCAATATTGTTACAAACCTTTCCTGCTGCTGTCCGATTTATAAGCATTGAACCGATGCTGTCAGAAATTGATTTATCGTTATACATACCGGGTCTTGACTGGATTATTTTTGGAGCTATGACAGGGCCAAGAGCACGGGATCACGCCCCCCCCAAAGAATGGATAGAGCCAATCGTCAGGCAGGCCAGAGAATATAGTGTTCCTATCTTTATGAAGGAAAATTTGAGGCCATATTGGGGGAAAGATCTGATTCAAGAGTGGCCGGCTAAAAAAGATTATCAACAAAAAAGGATCGGATCATGAAATATGAAGATATTGAAAAATACGGAGTTACGGCAAGAGGAAAACAGGAGCTTTTGAAGTACCTGAACGGTGAACAACTAACCCGAAAAGAAGCGATGTTGAGCAAATGTTTTGAATGCATGGGAGGATATGCTGATGGAAGGGTAGATTGCGGGGTGGAGTCATGTCCCCTATATTCATATATGCCCTTCAATCCCAATCCTGTGGCAAAAAGGGTTGTATCGAACGGACAACGTGAAGCGTTTAGAGATAGGATGAAAAAATCACGAGCGAAAAAGGCAGTAGGGGGGTGAACCACAAGTATCTTTCTATGCTCTGGTTCCCTACAAACTGTGAGAGAAAAAACATTTACACTACGAACGAAGGGTAACCTATGAGTTGAGATTCAAAAGAGTCTACAAGCCTAAAAAACGAACGGAGCCAAACATGATGGGACACAAAGAAAAGCTAAAGGGAGGTGACGAACAGGATGCTTTTAGCAGCTGGAAACAATTCGAAGTTTGGAGACCCGGAGAAAGAAAGGGAATTAAACGAGCTTTTAACCGGCGCTTACGGCGTCGAAAACAGCAGGAACTTAAAAAATCAGAGGATCGGAATGTGAAAATCAGTAACGAGGTTGCGCAGACTATCGACGAATTGGCGGAATCGCAGAACGTAAAGTCGATGGTGGATGTACGAGCTTTATTCGGCACATGGCCTGGCGAAGAAGATGATGGCTTAGAGGAACTTCTTAACGAATTGCGGCATCAAAGCACGGGTAGCGCAGAGGAGGAAACATGAAAATAGGAATAATGGGCGCACATGGGACAGGAAAAACAACCCTGGCCTATCGCCTCGCATGGGAACACAAAAGGCGAAATCCCGAGAAGAAAGTTGGTCTGGTCACGGAAGTTGTCCGGCAATGTCC
>JAUWNZ010000224.1 GCA_030612385.1 Pseudomonadota bacterium
AACCTCCAACAATTATCATTCGAGAGTCAGAGACCACTGCCTGTAGAGTACAAAGGGAAAAGATTGGATTGCGGTTACAGACTGGATATAGTTGTTGATAATGCTATTATACTTGAATTAAAGGCGTGCGAAGCGATTATACCGATACATAAGGCACAACTCTTGACGTATCTCAAATTGTCAGGTCTTCATCTGGGATTGATTCTGAATTTCAATGTACCCGTTATGCATAACGGCATAGTGAGAATAGTGAACAAATTAGATGAAAAAAAATTAATCTCTGCGTCCTCTGCGTCTCTGCGGTGAACTGATACTAACGAACATGACACAGGTAAATTGATGTCCTTTAGCGATATTTATGGTCAGGATAAACAGATAGCTGTCTTGAAAAATGCGATGGAAAGGGGGCGTGTTCCACATGCCTATCTTTTTCATGGAACAAGAGGTGTTGGGAAAAGAAAGACGGCAAAGGTCTTCGCAAAGGCCCTGATCTGTTCAAAAGAAAATCTCGACTCATGTGATAGATGCGCATCCTGCACAAAAATAGATCACGGGAATCATCCCGATGTTATAACTATAATACCAAAAGGAAATGTCATAAAGATCGACGTTATAAAAGATCTCCGGAGACAAATGAAGTTCAGACCGTTCGAAGGGGGCAGGCGGGTCTTCATAATAGTGGATGCGGATAAGATGAACAGCGTCTCCGCCAATTCCTTCCTGAAGACGCTTGAGGAGCCATCTCCCTCCAGTATTTTGATATTGACTGCATCTAACCCACACCTGCTTCCCGCAACCATCCTCTCCCGGTGCCAGCAGTTAAGGTTCAATCCGATACAGGTGGATACCGCTGCCTTATTTTTAGAAAAAAAATTATCTATAAACACAGAATCGGCCTATTTGCTTGCTTCATCATCCGGTGGAAGCATCGGAAAGGCGCTGGAAATGAGCGAGAACTCGTACCTGACATTCAGAAATGAGGTGATTGAAAGTGTAAACACCCTCAACTTTAAAGATCCCCTGAAATTCCTATCCCTTGTCGACAACTTTGGCAAAGATGGCGAAGATATATTAGGGAAGCTCGAAATACTGAGATCCTGGTATAGAGATATACTGGTATATAAAGAAACCGGTGAAATGAAATCTCTTATCCATCGGGATCGCATCGAGATAATTAGAGATTTTGCCGGAAAGATATCCGGACTAAATATTTTGAAAAGCATAAAGACAATAAATCGCGCATATGGCGCCATAGAACAAAATGCCAACAAACCGTTGATGTTGGAATGGATGATGTTTAAACTTGCGGAATAAGCGCCTAACCCGGACAAGCCGGAAGCTGAAAGCTCAAAGGCGGGCGGGGATAAACCCCGCCCCTACAAATTCGAAGAATCAGCGAAGCTCATTAGTTTCGGGTTTCGGGTTTCGTTAAATTCCAATGTCCTGAACTCGAAACTTTAAACTCGAAACTCGAAACTCAAAACCGTTACTCGACCACCCGACAAGGTTTGAAGAGATGGAACAGATGAAAAATATTGTAGGTGTAAGATTTAAAAAGAGAGGTAAAATATATAAGTTTGATGCCGGGGATATTCAACTAAAGAAGAATGAAAGCATCATTGTCGATACCGGCAATCGATTGGCATTTGGGAATGTTGAAACAGATGTTAAACCCGTTCCTCTAAACGACTTGCCGGATAACCTCAAAAAGATTGCGCGCAAGGCTACAGAGGAAGATTTGAAGATAAGAGAGGAGAATCAAAATCTTGAGCAAGAGGCCTTCAGAATTTGCCTTGCAAAGATAAAAAAGAGAAACCTTCCCATGAAGTTGGTTGCCGTTGAATATGTCTTTGATAGAAGTAAAATAATATTCTATTTTACTGCAGAGAGCCGTGTTGATTTTCGAGAGCTTGTCAAGGATATTGTGAAACAATTCAGAACGAGGATTGAATTAAGACAAATCGGGGTGAGAAATGAAGCTGCCATGTTGGGCGGCATGGGAATATGCGGCAGGGAGATTTGCTGCGCCGGATTTCTTCGCAGTCTTGACCGTGTATCGGTAAAGATGGCGAAGGAACAGCATATGTCGCTAAATCCTGAAAAGATATCGGGACTTTGTGGAAAGCTCATGTGCTGTCTCGCTTTTGAATATGACAATTATCTTAATTTGAAAGAGGGGCAGAAAATTGACGTTGATGTAAAAGACACCGTGTAATCCTTCAGGGGGTTCACCGTTTAGTGGTTCAAGATTAGGCCTGCTGAATTCTTCAGGTTCTTACGACGTCATTAATGGATCAAATCACGAATCAGGTAGATAGGCTGAGAAAGGTTTTCATGGAAAAGATATTTTATATTACAACTCCGATATACTACGTAAATGCTTCCCCGCATATTGGCCATGCCTACACAACCATAGTTGCCGATGTAATGGCAAGGTTTTACCGCATGTCCGGTTACAGGACATATTTTATGACCGGCACCGACGAACACGGGGATAAGATCGCCGAAGCCGCGCAGCATACCGGAGAAACCCCAAAGGCATATGCAGACAGGATTAGCGCAATGTTCAGGAATCTCTGGCCGCAACTTGCGATAACCAATGATTATTTCATCCGAACAACCGATGAAAATCATATAAAGACTGTCAGCTTAATCCTGCAGAAGGTCTATGATGCGGGGGATATCTATTTCGGAAAATATGAAGGATATTACTGTGTCGGTTGTGAGCGGTTCTACAGGGAATCAGAGTTAGTGGATGGTAAATGTCCGGATCACCAGACTTACCCGGAGCATAGGAAAGAGAGCAATTACTTCTTCAAGATGGGCAAATATCAGGACTGGCTGATTCGATATATAAAGGATAATCCTGATTTCATAAGACCGGAAAGATATAAAAATGAGGTACTTGCCTTCCTGAAGGAACCGCTTGGCGATCTGTGCATATCAAGGCCGAAAACGAGGCTTTCCTGGGGAATAACACTTCCGTTTGA
>JAUWNZ010000124.1 GCA_030612385.1 Pseudomonadota bacterium
AGCGGATCCGATTTTGTGGAAATGTTTGTGGGAGTTGGGGCATCACGTGTGAGGGATCTCTTTAACCAGGGCAAAAAAAATGCCCCCTGTATTATATTTATCGACGAGCTCGACGCCGTGGGCAGACACAGAGGCGCCGGATTAGGCGGCGGGCATGATGAAAGGGAACAAACGTTAAACCAGTTACTGGTGGAGATGGACGGATTTGAGTCCAATGAGGGGGTGATTCTTGTTTCGGCAACCAACCGGCCGGATGTTCTTGATCCTGCCCTGCTGAGACCCGGGCGGTTCGACAGACAGGTGATGGTCGCTCTTCCCGATATAAGGGGCAGAGAAAAGATACTGGCCGTTCATGTAAAGAAAGTTCCACTTGCAGATGATGTTGTTTTATCGATTATTGCCAGAGGCACACCAGGATTCTCAGGGGCCGACATTGAAAATCTCATTAATGAGGCGGCGCTCTTTGCGGCAGGATCAAACAAAGACAAGGTCGGCATGAGTGATTTCGAGTATGCCAAGGATAAGGTGCTGATGGGCACAGAGAGAAAGAGCATGGTCATAAGCGATGAAGAAAAGAAGACCACGGCCTACCACGAATCGGGACATGCCCTGGTGGCAAGGCTGCTGCCCGGAACCGACCCGATACATAAGATTACCATTATCCCGAGAGGAATGGCATTAGGGCTGACCCAGCAGTTGCCTATAGACGAAAAGCACACCTATCCCAAAAAGTATCTTCTCAACAACATCGCCATTCTCCTGGGAGGCAGGGCAGCCGAAAGTCTGGTTTTCGATGAATTTACCACCGGCGCAGGCAACGACATAGAACGTGCAACCGATATTGCCAGAAAAATGGTCTGTCAATGGGGTATGAGTGATGAGATGGGACCTTTGAGCTATGGGAAAAAAGAAGAAGAGATATTCCTTGGCCGGGAATTTGCGACGCATAAGGACTACAGCGAAGGTACCGCAGAGAAGATAGACAAAGAAGTCGCAGGGATCGTGACTGGTAATTATGACAAAGCCAAAAAGATCTTGACCGACAACATAGATACTCTTCACAAGCTTGCAAATGCCCTTCTCGAAAAAGAGGTCCTAAATGCCGAGGAGCTGGATGAAATAATAGGGAAAGAAGTAGAAAATGTTGAAGAAGGCAAGGAGAATTTAACTTGAGATATCTCCATCTGACATCGCTTCCCGAGGCTATAGAAGAGTTGAAAAAAGTCGGCGCGGATCTGCATGGAATTGATGCAATGGCGCCCAAGATGATAAATGCCAACATCCTGATCGAGGATGTTGAATGCAGGGTGGCAAACATAATGAAACAGGAAATGCTCGCAATCGGCGGTGATGCAGCCGTTGCCGGCGGTTCCGTCGGCTGCAGTATCGACAAAACCGATGCCATTATTATCGGAACCACCAAGCAGATAAAGAGATTTGCCGATAAAATATCATCCCAGCCATTTGGACTCCGCCGTACAGGAAATGACATCATGAAACTCTTTGAGAATATGTCACAAGATTCATTCACCTTAAGGACTCCCATGAGAGAGATTTCCATTGGTGATCACACATTGATCATGGGGACAATAAACGTTACCCCTGACTCTTTCTCTGATGGGGGGCTTTTCAGCAATGCCGGTGAGGCCGTGGATCATGGCGTACAAATGGCAAAGGATGGGGCGGATATTCTGGATATAGGCGGGGAATCTTCAAGACCGGGTTCTATCCCCGTCTCTTCAGAAGAGGAATTAGACAGGGTTATCCCCGTCGTGGAAGGACTGATAAAGAGAGTCTCAGTTCCGATTTCCATAGACACCACAAAGGCGGATGTGGCCCGTACAGCCGTGGAATCAGGAGCAGAGATCATCAACGATATAAGCGCCATGAGATTTGATGAGAGGATGCCGGAAGTTGCGGCAAATTGCGGGACTCCGGTCATCCTGATGCACATGAGGGGTGTTCCTGAAAACATGCAGAAGGGCGATCTGACCTACCAGTCACTCAGTGGGGAGATTATTGAGTTCCTGGAAAACAGGATAGACAGGGCGCTCGCATGCGGAATCGATATCGAGAACATCATTATCGATCCCGGAATTGGATTCGGCAAAACGGCGGAAGACAACGTTAAGCTTTTAAAATATTTGAGAGAATTCAAGGCGCTGGGAAGACCGATCCTCGTGGGGACATCACGAAAAGCCTTTCTGGGGAAAATAACCGGTGAAGAAGTCCCCGGTATGCGCACAGCCGGAACTGCGGCAACCATTACAGCCGCAATAATGAATGGAGCAAACATCGTGAGAGTTCACGATGTGAAGATAATGAAACAGGTGGCAGAGACAGCCGATGCTATTGTCGGAGGATATTCCGCAAAGGTCTCAGAATGATATGCGGCGTAGGGATAGATCTTGTTGAGGTTCAAAGGATAGAAAATATCCTGAAAAGGTGGGGAGAGAAATTTACCGGCAGGGTGTTTACGGAAAGTGAGATTGAATACTGCCGGAAGCACGCACACCCCGCCATCCATTATGCGGCAAGATTTGCAGCCAAAGAGGCTTTTTTGAAGAGCATCGGAGTCGGACTTGCGGGCGGTTTGAGAATGAAGGACATAGAGGCACTCAACGATCAGCATGGAAAACCGGGTTTGAATCTCCATAACAAGGCAAAAGTTACTTTAAATAAAAATGGCATATCCACCACAGTTCATCTGAGCATTTCCCACACCGCCCGGTATGCAACCGCCGTTGTCATACTGGAGAGAAGGTAACTACTCGGCCACAGATTCACACAGATGAACGCAGACAGGCTTAAATACAAATAAATCACGTGACTACGTGAGTAGTTACAATAAAAGAAAAAATACCGGTGATAATCCGCGTAGATCGGTGGCGAGATAATTACAAAAGTAACTACTCAGCCTAAACAGCTCCAGTCTGACTACGTGAGCAGTTACGAGAGAATACGATAAATTGGACTTAACCCTGATTTCCGAAAGCGCTGAAGAAACTCAGAATATTGGCAGGATAATCGGAGAAGGCCTGAGCAGCGGAGATGTTGTCGCCCTCACAGGCGAGCTCGGCTCGGGAAAAACCTGTATTACCCGTGGTATTGCCAGAGGCATCGGCGTGCCTGAAGAGTATCGGATAACAAGCCCGACATTTACCCTGATCAATGAATATCCTGGAAGAACCACACTTTATCATTTAGATATTTACAGATTATCAGGTTCTCAAGATCTAAAGGATATGGGATATGAAGAATACTTTTATGGCGATGGCATCACCGTTATTGAGTGGGCTGATAAGATAAAGGACATTCTCCCTGAGGATGATGAGCGCCTCAACATTAGCTTGAAATACATTGATGAGAACAAAAGGGAAATCAAAATTTCAGGTCGGACCGATGAGATAGAGAGAATTTCAGTAATCACTCATGTTCAAAGTTCCACTGTTCAAGGTTAAGCAGATGATAACCATTCACAGCTTGAAACTTGAAATTGGAAATTGGAAATTTGGGAGAGATGAAAGGGTTCAAGGGTTCAAAGCTGTCAACCCTGAACCCATAAAAGCATGAAGGTCGAATTTCTATACTTGACACGGTTGTAACTTGCGTTTCTGTCATTCCGAACGAATGTGAGGAATCTTAAGATTTCTCCTTTCAGTCGAAATGACAAATAATCTCAATTTGTGGCAGTGCGGAGTATAATTTCTAATTTCAACATTTCGTAAACGCTTACAGCAGGTGAAACATGGCTCTAATTGTTCAAAAATATGGGGGCACCTCGGTGGCCGATACCAAAAAAGTAGAAAATGTAGCCAGAAGAGTCATCAATACAAAAAAAGCAGGAAATGATGTTGTCGTTGTGGTATCCGCCATGGCTGGTGAGACGGACAGACTTATTGCTCTTGCCAATAGCGTATCAGGCAAACCGGATGAAAGAGAGTATGATGTTCTTATCTCGACAGGCGAACAGGTTACTGCCTCCCTTCTTTCCATTATTCTGAACAGTATGGGTTGCAGGGCGAGATCGTTTTTAGGTCATCAGGTAAAGGTGGTCACCGATCAGAGCCATCAAAAAGCAAGAATTCTCAGTGTTGATACGGAAGCAATCGCGGGTGAACTCAAGAAGGGAACTATTGTAGTTGTTGCCGGGTTTCAGGGTGTTGATATGGAGGGCAATATCACAACCCTGGGAAGAGGCGGGTCAGATACAAGCGCCGTGGCGCTGGCGGCGGCTCTTCAGGCCAAAACCTGTGAGATATATACGGACGTTGAGGGGGTCTATACGGCAGATCCGGACCTCTGCCCCGGGGCATGCAAATTAAAAAAGATTTCCTATGATGAAATGTTGGAGATGGCCAGCGCCGGCGCAAAAGTGCTTCATCCACGTTCGGTAGAACTGGCAAAAAAATATGAAATTCCTGTACATGTAAGGTCCTCATTCAATGACAATGGAGGCACTTTAATAACGAAGGAGGACAGAGAGATGGAGAGAGTGGTTGTATCCGGCGTCACATACGACAGAGATCAGGCAAAGGTTACCATTGTTCATGTTCCCGACAGACCCGGCGTGGCAGCCCGCCTGTTTACC
>JAUWNZ010000260.1 GCA_030612385.1 Pseudomonadota bacterium
ACCAGTTAGGTCGCTGGTGGACACTCGTGTCGGCTTCATTTATACATGGCGGCATACTTCACATATTCTTTAACATGTTAGCCTTCCGGCAACTGGGCCCCTTTGTATTGAGAGAATACGGTTTTGATCGCTTTATAATTATCTACCTGATCAGCGGCATTGCCGGGTTCTACCTGTCCTACCTCGCCGGTGTCCATCTTACCATAGGCGCATCGGCCAGTATCTGCGGGATGATTGGGGCTATTCTGTATTACGGGAAGAGCCGTGGAGGTTTCTACGGAGAAGCAATCTACAAACAGGCCATGGGATGGGTGATAGGACTTGCGCTGTTTGGCCTTATCATCCCCGGGATCAACAACTGGGGACATGGAGGAGGAATCGCGGCAGGTATCCTGATCGGTCTTTCTCTCGGTTACAAGGAGAAAAAAGAAGGAAGTCTTTTAAATCAAATGCTTGCAAATGGTTTAATTTTGCTGACTGTCATCATTTTACTCTTTGCCATACTGCAGGCCATCTACTATCGTTTCCTTATCTAACCCCCCCCTTTGTTCCTGTTGACATTCGGTTGCTGCGTTCCCTCAGATATCCACAGAGAGAAGCCATATCATCCGGCAGTGGAGATAAAAATTCCATGTATTCATTGTTGATCGGATGGAAAAAACCTATCCTGCTTGAGTGCAAGGCCTGCCTCTTCATGGCTCTCAGCTTTGCCAGAAGCACAACATCATTTATGGCGCTAATTCTCTTTGAACTGCCATAAACATTATCGCCAACTATAGGATATCCCAAAGAATTCAAGTGCACTCTGATCTGATGGGTCCTTCCCGTTTCCAACTCGATATCGAGAAGAGTAACAACCCCATACCATTCAATCACCTTCCAGCGGGTGACTGCTTGCTTCCCTGTTCTGTTTTTCGTAGACATCTTCTTCCTGTCCACAGGATGTCTTCCTACGGGTGAATCAATAAAACCTTCATCCAATTTCACATTTCCATAAACAAGCGCTTTATATAATTTCTTTATGAGGTGATTCTTGAATTGCCTCGCCAATTCTATATGTGCCTCGTCCGATTTTGCAGCCACCATAAGACCGGATGTCCACTTATCAAGACGGTGTACTATACCCGGCCTGAGCACACCTCCTATGCCTGAGAGGTCCTTACAGTAAAACATAAGGGCGTTGACCAGTGTGCCCTGGTAATTACCCGCCGCCGGATGGACAACCATACCGGCAGGTTTGTCTACGACCAGAACACTTTTATCCTCATACACAATATTAATGGGAATATCTTCGGGAAGCACATCATAGGCTTTGGGTTTCTGCCTTAAATAAACAACTGTATCTCCTTCTCTAAGCCTGTGACCTGCCTTAATTTTAGAATCATTAACCCATACATGACCTTCATGTATTACTCGGTTTGCCTGAGAGCGAGATACAAAAACATCCTGCAGTGAAAGGAAAGTGTCGATCCTCATTCCACTTCCACTACCGGCAACCTTGAACTGAATTTGATCCTGTTGCTCAATCATTATGGTAACTACTCAGGTTCACGGTTCACGGTTTAATGCCTTCGTAAAAAGCCCCAAAATACCGTTTTCCATCATTCCGGTGAAGGCCGGAATCCAGTTTTTTCAAGTAGTTGCAGATCATCTGAACTCCGGTTTTCACCGAAGTGACGAGTTTTTACGAAACCGTCAGGTTCAAGATCGATCGTTTTCTAACCACTGAACCGTGAACCGTGAACCATTTCTTGGTTCCGGCTTGTCCGAATTAGGCTGTTTTTCCTTCAGCCTTCAGCCTAAACAACCTGAGCAAAGACATGCTGCAGTCCCTCTTTGATAAACCTGAATTCATCTTCCTCAATAGTTCTTAAGTCAAAGAGAACTTCATCTTCAGAAATCCTTACAACGATGGGAACATCACACATCCTCAGACATTCATCAAGGCGGCTTGCCGAAATGAGTGATGATCTGATACTTAAAAGAATGGTGGGAATCTTTTCCATGGGCAGAGAACCGCCACCAGCCATAGAAAAACCCTTTTTCAGAGCAAGAGTCAAGCCTGCAACATGCATTTTTCCCAGCATCGTCAAAATCTTCTCAGCCCTCTTTTCAACATCTGCCAGGGGCTCGGTCAAGGCGCGAAGTGACCTGATATTGGTAACGGCATCCTCTGTATCCAGATACTGTTTCATGGTAGCCGAAAGCGCAATGAGGGTCAACTTATCTATTCTAAAGGCGCGGTTAAGCGGGTTTGCCTTAACTTTTTGCAGTATATCCCTGTCCCCTAATATAATTCCTGCCTGAGGACCGCCCAGGAGTTTATCGCCACTGAAGGTTACCACATCCACCCCTGTTTGTACCGTATCTTTAACAAGAGGCTCTCTAACCAAACCATACCTGTCAAGCTCCACAAAACAACCACTTCCCAAATCATTCATG
>JAUWNZ010000173.1 GCA_030612385.1 Pseudomonadota bacterium
TGTTGACCCTGAAACGGGCTTTACCGGGAAGTTCATAGGATAAATCACACGATCCTTCGGCAAGGAGTGTTTCAGTGAGATTGCGGTCACGATTTATGAGGTTAAGAGCAAAAATTTCAGTTTGAAAAGGGGTAAGTTCAGTAAAGGGAGGACCAATATCCACACCGATCAGTTCGCCGGAGCTTTCCACCTGTAGAGGCTTTCCCACGGTAAAATTCAGGTCGGAGATGTCTTTGTGGGATTCAAGCATTCTGGTCAATATATAATCTATTTCCTGTTTTCTCATAATTTCCCCCGACCCAGTCTGCCGAACTTGATTACTATTAACTATTCAGCCACCGATCTACGCGGATTATCACTGATATTTTTTCTTTTATTATCATATACAAATTCCAGAAATTCATGACCAAGCTCATTATATACTTCATAAAAACTTCCAAGAATAATATTTGTGATTTCTTTGTATTTAAGCCTATCTGTGTGAATCTGTGGCTGAGTAGTCACCCTATACCTCCGTGAAATCAACCGGAGTGTGTTTCAGTAAAGCTTTGAACCTGGACTTCTCACTGCACTTGGTGTATGCCTCATCAGCACTTATCCAGCCCCGCTTGTGAAGATCCATGATCGAGTCATCCAGCAGCATCATGCCATATTTCTTGCCGGTTTGAATCATTGATGGAATCTGATAGGTTTTGGATTCCCGGATAAGATTCCGAACAGCAGGATTGGCAATCAGTATCTCGAGCGCAGCGCAACGGCCTTTTTTGTCAATGCGCTTGAAGAGGACCTGCGATATCACTGCTCGAAGACTGTCGGCCAGTGTGGAACGGACTTGTGCCTGTTCGCTTGAAGGAAAAATTTCGACAGCCCTGTCAACGGTTGTGGCCGCGTTCATGGTGTGCATTGTTCCAAATACAAGATGACCGGTGGATGCCGCTTCGATGGCGAGTGCTGTGGTTTCAATGTCCCGCATCTCGCCCACCAGGATGATATCAGGATCTTCCCGCAAGGCGCCGCGAAGCGCCGCGGCAAAACTCATGGTGTGGAGACCAACCTCCCGCTGATTCACGATACAGCTCTGACTCTGATGGACAAATTCAATCGGATCTTCAACGGTAATAATATGGTCTTTGCGGGTGCGGTTTGACTCGTCAATTATGGCTGCGAGGGTGGTCGATTTTCCGCATCCCGTCGGGCCGGTAACCAGAACAAGGCCGCGAGGAAGAGATGCCAGCTTGGGAATGACTGGGGGAAGACCAAGTTCCTGGGGGGTCAAAATTTTATTTGGTATTTCTCTGAAAACTGCCGCCACACCGTGCTGCTGCTGAAAGAAATTGGCCCGGTAACGGGCAAGCCCCGGTATCTCGTATGCGAAATCCACATCACCCGTTTCCTCGAAGCTCTTGATTTTATGTTCGGGTGTTATCTCATAGAGCATGCGTTTCAAAGCATTATTCTCCAATACATCATACTTAACCCGTTCCATCTCGCCACTAACCCTTACGACCGGTTGCTGTCCGGAAGCGAGGTGGAGATCTGATGCGCCCTGTTCATGCATCAATCTAAAGAAAGCATCTATCTCTGCCATATTTCACCCCTTTGGTTCTAAAATCACATTTTTTGCATACTATAAAATTCTTGACACAAACGCAATAAATAAATAGAATATCACATAGATATTTGAAAAATTGGGGATGTAGCTCAGATGGGAGAGCGCGGCGTTCGCAATGCCGAGGTCAGGGGTTCGACCCCCCTCATCTCCACCAGGACTTCATAGGTAACTTACGCGAAATCGCAGTCAAAAAGTGACTCTGTCGGGCGAGACGCCCGCCGCGATGTGGAACGGCGGCCTCGCCTGTCCACATTGGGCTTGAAAGTAATTTTAAAAAAAATCTCTTGACATATTATAAATCCTTGGTTTATAAGGCAGGAAATAGAGGTTACGGAAAGGCGTATGCTGGGTCCTTCCTTTTGGATTGTTCACAAGCAATATCAGCTACCGGTTGTTAAAATCCACGTTTGGCAAATTCGCAAATAGTTTGAGATTCTTTTTCTCCCTTAATGAAATGAGATTAGTTCAGGATAGAAACCTGGTGTTTTGAAATGGTTATTCTCTACGCCAAGAGGGGAGGGTGTGGCTTTTAGCCATGCCACCACTTTAATAGTTGACATTCTCGCAAAAAGTCAAAATTCGACGGCGTCGTTAAAAGCTTCGAATTCAAGGGGCGCGAATCCGAGGAATGAAGCGTACTTACTGTACAATGCAGCGCAACGCAGAAGTTGGACTTTTTACGACGCCGTCAATAGTTTGGTAGTTACAAATTAGTAATAAGATGTTTTATTCAATTGTAGGAAGAGGTGTTTATGAATGTAGCGGAAATTAAGAAGCAACCTATAAGCGAGCTTGCCTGTCTGGCAAAAGAGCTTAAAGTAGCCGGAGCCGCCGGGATGAGAAGGCAGGATTTGATCTTTGCGATTCTCCAGGCACAAACTGAGAAAAACGGGACGATTTCGGGAGAAGGTGTCCTGGAGACATTGCCGGATGGTTTTGGTTTTCTACGGGCTGTCGATTACAATTATCTCCCAAGTCCGGATGATATATATATATCTCCCTCGCAGATAAGGAGGTTTGATCTGAGAACCGGAGATACTGTATCGGGAGAGGTCAGACCTCCCAAAAATGGGGAAAAATATTTTGCGCTTCTCAAGGTAAATTCTGTTAACTTTGAAAATCCTGAGGCAGCCAGAGATAAGATACTCTTTGACAATCTTGTCCCACTCTACCCTGAAGAAAAATTGAGTCTGGAATGCGATCCTGAAAATTATTCGACAAGAATTATGGATATTTTTGCGCCGATAGGAAAAGGACAGAGAGGATTAATCGTGTCGCCTCCGAGAGCGGGCAAGACAGTCTTGTTGAAAGATATAGCCAAAAGTATAACGACCAATCATAAAGAAGTGATTCTGATGGTGCTGTTGATTGACGAGCGTCCTGAAGAGGTTACCGATATGGAAAGAAGTGTAAACGGTGAAGTTATTTCTTCAACTTTCGACGAACCGGCCACGCGACACGTACAGGTTGCGGAGATGGTTGTTGAGAAAGCGAAGCGCCTGGTGGAGCATAAAATGGATGTGGTAATTCTTCTTGACAGCGTTACACGGCTTGCCAGGGCTTATAACTCAGTGGTTCCCCCAAGCGGCAAAGTGCTTTCCGGCGGTGTTGACTCCAATGCCCTGCAAAAACCGAAGAGATTCTTTGGTGCCGCAAGGAATATAGAAAACGGCGGCAGCCTGACAATAATTTCAACTGCCCTCATCGATACGGGAAGCAGAATGGATGAAGTTATTTTTGAAGAATTCAAGGGAACAGGGAATATGGAGCTTCATCTGGACCGCAAGGTTGCCGATAGAAGAGTTTTTCCGGCATTTGATCTGATCCGTTCCGGCACACGAAAAGAGGAGATGTTGATAGCCAGGGAGAACCTTAACAGAATATGGATATTAAGAAGGTTTCTCCAGGAGATGAATTCGGTGGAGGCTATGGAGTTTATCATTGATAAGATAAAAAAAACTGATAGTAATCAGGAATTTCTTGATGCGATGAATCAGTGAAAAAAGACGACAGGAGATTAGAATGAAGAAAGATATTCATCCGAAGTACGAGGAGGCCACAATAACCTGTATATGTGGGAATGTTATCAATACAAAGTCTACCAAGAAGGACATAAAGGTGGAAATATGTTCTATGTGTCATCCCTTTATGACCGGCAAACA
>JAUWNZ010000116.1 GCA_030612385.1 Pseudomonadota bacterium
ATGCCTGAGCCGACCTATTCCACCCATTTTCTTGCGGAAATTCTCCATGCATCATTTCCCCCCAATACCTACCGAATGGATCCGCTTAACAACTGGCAGCCGGATATAGATGAACTGGAACAGAAGGTAAGGAGCCATAAATCGATTGTCGGCCTCCTTGTTATCAACCCTGATAACCCGACAGGCTTTGTCTATCCTGAAGATACCCTCAAACGGATCGTAAAGATTGCCAGGGAATACGATCTTTTTATCGTTTGTGACGAGACATATCGTAATATCATATACAATGGAAAGAAGACAGTCGCCCTTTCCGACATCATCGGAGATGTTCCGGGTATCTGTATGAAAAGTATTTCAAAAGAATTCCCGTGGCCCGGGTCCAGGTGCGGATGGATGGAGGTCTATAATACTGCAGGAGACAAGATTTTTGATCGATTTATCAACACCATCTTAACCCAGAAGATGTCGGAGGTCTGCTCCACGACACTGCCCCAGTTGGCAATCCCGAAGATAATGCTTCATCCTGAGTATGAGCGGTACCTCAATACCCGTGTCAGCCGATATGAAAACTTCTCAAATATAGCGTATGATATTCTCAAAGATGTCCCATATATTGTGGTCAACCGGACAAATGGGGCATTTTATATGACGGTGGTATTCAGGAAATCGGCTCTTCACAACGGGCAGACATTGCCGATAGAGCAGGACGATATTAGAAAATATATTGAGCATATTGTAAAAGGCAAGATAGAGCCGGATAAACGCTTTGTATATTATCTGCTCGGTTCCACGGGTATATGTGTTGTCCCCCTGACATCCTTCTTCGCGTCGCTTCACGGTTTCAGGATAACCCTGCTCGAAACTGATGAAGCCAGATTCAGATTTACCATAAAAAAGATTGCCGAGAAGATAGTGGAGTATGTTGAATCGACCAGATAACACCTGGAGGCTGTCCGAGAATGGCTATTTTCCGCAATCTCTGCGTCAGGCTCAGATTTTAATCCTCAAAATACTCAATGTATTCCTGTGGTTAAAATCTTCGCCTTCCTTGACCTTGCAAAAGATTTCTCATTCTCGGACAGCCTCCTTGGAAATGGTGATGAAAAATCCTGGTTGAAGATAATATATGAGAGAGCCATCCTATTTGAGGCTCCACAGAAAGGGGAAACTTGAGGAGCGCATTGATCAGGCAATAAAGTTGCTGCGATGTTGTCATCTGTGTCCCCGTGAATGTGGGGTTGACCGTCTGTCCGGTGAGAGCGGATTCTGCCGAACGGGAAGAAAAGCAAAAGTGGCGAGCTATAACGCCCACTTTGGAGAAGAGGCTCCTCTGGTCGGAATGTTTGGCTCAGGCACTATATTCTTCAGCTCCTGCAATCTGCTCTGCTCCTTTTGCCAGAACTACGATATCAGCCATCTTGCGCAAGGCGTTGAAGTAAAACCTGAACAGTTAGCGGAAATAATGCTCCGTTTAGCCGGAAGCGGCTGTCATAATATAAACTTTGTTACCCCTACCCATGTGGTTCCCCAGATACTGGAAGGTCTGATTCTTGCCGTGGAACAGGGCCTGGATGTGCCTCTGGTATACAACACCGGCGGCTATGACAATGTGGAAACCCTGAAGATCCTGGACGGTATCTTTGACATCTATATGCCGGACTTGAAGTTCTGGGACAAAAAATGGGCGGAGAGGTTCTGCGGGGCGCCGGATTACAGGGAGAAAGCAGTGAAAGCCATTAAAGAGATGCACCGTCAGGTTGGAGATCTCGAAATGGACGAAAAAGGAATTGCCATAAGAGGTTTGCTGGTACGCCATCTCGTAATGCCGAATGGCGTTGCGAACACTGAAGAGGTGATGAAATTCCTGGCGGATGAGATATCCGCAGAAACTTACGTAAATGTCATGGATCAGTACCGGCCATGCTACAGGGCAAAAGAGGATAGGCTTATCAATCGCCGCATTACCGGAGAAGAATTTCAGAGGGCAATCGATTCGGCCAGGAAGGCAGGGCTGAAAAGATTAGCCAGGTCTTGAAGAATCGCACCGTAAATTGAGAAATGTAAGCGTTCACAAAATGTTGAAATTGGAAATTGGAAAGTTGAAATTATTGATAGTTAAAAACGATTTTTCTGCAAAATCATACTAAATCAACAGAGTCATTTATTGAGAAGTTACGTTACGTTCTTAAAAGCTAAAAAAGGAGGTAGGTCATTATGAGTGAAAAAATTGTTAGAATCCTGCTGGCAAAGTTGGGAGATGGTTTTGACGATGCTATGTTAAGATTGGCCATGGTCTCTCGAGAGGCGGGTTTTGAAGTGATTTATACAGACTTTCAGGAACCCGAGGCAATTGTTACATCGGCTGTCCAGGAGTCGGCGGACCATATAGGCATAACGACATTGCCGGGTGCCGACATCAAACAGTTCGCAAAAATTACCGAGTTGCTTGCCCAAAAAAATGCTTCCAACATCAAGGTAACTGCAGGAGGGTTTTTAGCAGATGATGATATACCTGAGATTAAAGAGATGGGAGTGACAGAGTTTTTCCCCAAAGGCACAACCTTTCAAGAACTGATCGACTGGGCAAAGGAGCATATTAAACCATCTTAAAGAGGATGTTATAAAATAAGTTCAGTATAAACACCATTACACCTGTGTGCTGCCACAGAACATAAAAATATCTTGTTAAAGGCCCTTATATGAAAATTTTGGTTATTGGCGGCAGTGGCCAGCTTGGATGGGAGTTGTGCAAGAAGGGAAGTTCTCAGGGTTTCGACATCGTATCCCTGGATATTCCCGGGTTCGATATTACCGATTATCGCTCAGTTAAAAAAGCTGTGTGCCGGACCGGAGCCTCTTTGGTTATTAATGCGGCCGCTTATACAGCAGTTGATCAGGCAGAATCGGAACCGGAGCTTGCCTTCGCGGTAAACCGTGACGGCCCGCTGCACCTGGCGTCAACATGCGCCGAAATCAAAATTCCTCTCATTCATGTATCCACAGACTATGTCTTTGACGGCGCTAAATCGGGGCCGTATCTTGAGACAGATACCGTTTCTCCCCTGGGAGTTTACGGCAAAAGCAAGGCGGCGGGTGAAGCGGCGGTAATGGATTGTCTTTCAGAGCATATTATTATACGCACCTCCTGGCTCTATGGAGTTCATGGCAGTAATTTTGTCAAGACCATGCTCCGTCTGGGGCGGGAAAAAGAGGAGTTGAGGGTGGTGGCCGATCAATACGGCTGCCCCACCTATGCGGCCGATCTTGCCGGGGGCATACTGTCAATTGCAAGGCAGATTGACAAACGACATGATATAAAATGGGGAACATATCATTATTGCGGCAGTGGGGCGACTTCCTGGCATGGTTTTGCGGAAAAGATTTTTGATCTTGCAGGAAAATATGATTCATTCACCGTGAAAAAGATAGAGCCCGTTACAACGGTCAGCTACCCAACTCCGGCAAGAAGACCCGTAAACTCGGTTCTCGATTGTTCTTTACTGAACAAGAATTTCGGCATCAGTCCACCGCCATGGCAGGAGAGCCTCGATGCTATGTTGCGGAAATACTTTGCGGGTTCACGGTTCAGGGGTTCAACGGTTAAAAGCTATCAACCGTGAACCGTGAACCTGACAACCTGAGTAGTTACCAAAAGACATAGTTAGGAAGTCCTGGTGAAAGTTCTGAAGAAGATCGGTTGCTCAATCAGGGGTAATGTCCGGGACAAAGATCCGAACATGTGGCTGCGCAGGATTGAATCGGCTGCAAGATTTCCTGATAAGATAATAAAAGATGAAAGTCCAAAAACGACCTTAAAGGTGACTATCCCTCCCTGGGGGGAATTATGCCTGCAGATATACAGGCTGGATACGAGAAGGATCATCCTCTCGCTTTTCCGCGGATCGAGAGGGAAAAGAATATGGACATTTTCCGGTGATCTTCTGGAAAATAATATTCCTGTTCCCGAACCGGTGCTCTTTCTGGAAATAAAGAGAGGTGTTTTCGTAATCAAAAGCTATATCGCCTCGCGCTGGATTGAAAGGGCGCAGAATCTTGGCAGTCTTGCTCTAAAAAGAGATATATCCCGCAACTCCGATCTTAAATCAAAACTCTTAAGTGGTGTGGATATCTGTGGCAGACTTCATAATTCAGGTTTCGTGCATGGTGATCTCAAGTGGTCCAACTTCTTATATGTCCCAGGAAAGGATTCCAATGTCGTATTAACAGACCTTGACTTTTTAAAGAGATCCTCTTCCCTCCGTTTCCAGGGAAGAGACTTTGCCAGGTTCGTCTTGTCCGCACTGGAACGTCAATCCGATCCCGAACTGGAAGAGATGCTGATAGATCGTTATCTAAGAGGGAGAAACTCGACAAGCGTTTTGATAGAAAAAGGTATCAGAAGGCGCATTGCCGAAAAGAGAAAAAAGTATGAATGGAGATCGACTGCGTCCCGCAAACTATGAAAGGCTGGGTAAAAGTAGAAAAAAAGTTGTTTCGTGGATATTTAGAGATATACCATCGTCCCGGAGAGGACAAATGGGTGGATATTGCTGTTTCTTACTGGGAAGGAGGGATGACACACCTCACCAAAGTTGAAAGTTCCCAATTCGCGGTCGTCCACGAGGGCAATGTCGGGGTGCTTTCCTGCTATTTTAAGCGGTATCTGATCAGAGACTACAGAGACGGGATCAAGCATATAATAAGGCCGTCAAGGGCCCGGCGAGCGCTCAGAGGCGATGAAAAGGTTCAATCGTATGGTTTTAATTCCCCTCGTGCCCTGTGTCTCATAGAAGAACGCATATCCGGTCTTTTGCGGCAAAGCGTTCTTGTTACCGAGTCCATTAAAGATGCCCCCAGCGTAAGTTATTGGATAAATCAAGGGTTTGCCGATTCACCGGAGCTGAGACAGCAGTTCCTGGAGGACTTTGGGCATGTGGCAGGCGTATGGCATTCAAAAGGG
>JAUWNZ010000323.1 GCA_030612385.1 Pseudomonadota bacterium
TTCGACGTTCAATGGTATCAGCTCAATGAATAGCGGAAGGCATATGGCAGAAGCATGTAGCGGAAGGCTTCAGCCTTCCATGTGCTTCAGTCATACTGTGTTACGTGAATATGGAGACCTGAAGGTCTCCGCTACAGGGGCTGTGCAAAACTCAAAGGCGTAACCTCTACACCCAAACCCCGCTTCCAGAAGATGGAGGTGGCTACGTGTCTGGATTTGCCCCTATTTATTGAACTGATACATTCGATGTTGGACGTTCATCTTTTAATTTTGAACCATCTGAGGAGTATTCCTATGACTATCACGGAAAAAATCTTAGCGCTCCATGCCGGAGTGGAAAAAGTCTCTCCCGGAGACTTGGTGGAAGTAAAAGTTGACATGGCCCTTGCCAATGATATAACAGCTCCTCTTGCGATCAAAACATTCAACAGATTAGGGGTTGAAAGGGTCTTCGATAATGAAAAGATAGCCCTTGTGGCCGACCATTTTGTCCCAAACAAAGACATTGAATCGGCCGGACAGGCAAAGGTGATGCGCAACTTTGCCAGACAACATAATATAAAACATTATTTTGAGGTTGGAGAGTCAGGGATTGAACATGTTATACTCCCCGAGAAGGGGCTTGTCCTGCCGGGACAATTGATCGTCGGCGCAGACAGTCACACATGCACCTATGGGGCATTAGGCGCATTCTCCACGGGGGTCGGGAGTACCGATCTGGGGGCAGTTATGGCGACGGGCGAGATATGGTTAAAGGTGCCGTCGACCATCAGGTTGGAATATGAAGGCGCTCTGCAACATGGCGTGAGGGGAAAAGACTTAATCCTTTATACCATTGGACTGCTCGGCGTAGAAGGCGCTCTTTACCGCGCTCTTGAGTTTTCAGGTGAAGTAATTAAAAGACTCCCAATGTCTCAGAGATTCACAATGGCCAATATGGCGGTGGAGGCCGGCGGAAAATCGGGAATCATCGAGCCGGATGAAATAACGCTTGCCTATATTGCTGAAAGATGCTCTTCAGAGCCTTTGATCCTGAAGGGGGATCCGGGGGCAAAGTACGAAAAAACAGTGACGATAGCAGTGGATAAGATTGAGCCACAGGTCGCCTTCCCCCATTCCCCTGAAAATGTTCGATCGATCTCAGATGTAGGCAATGTTCCGCTCGATCAGGCATTTATCGGTTCCTGTACCAACGGCTGGCTGGAAGATCTACGCGAGGCGGCAGGTATCCTGAAAGGAAGAACAATCGCTCGCGGCTTGAGGCTTATAGTTAT
>JAUWNZ010000241.1 GCA_030612385.1 Pseudomonadota bacterium
ACTATGACATCCGCCCTGTTCAGCGCCTTTGCCGGTTCGCGAAGGGTTCCCCTCGGCAGCAGGAAACCGTTCCCGAAGGGTCTTTTGTCATTTAAGAGGACGACGTCTATATCTCTGGATAGACCCCGGTGCTGAAAGGCATCATCCAGAATCAGGATATCGGCTTCCAGATGATCCACTGCGTATTTTCCGGTCAGGTATCTCTTTGGTCCCGTAATAACAGGCACATCGCTAACCGAGCCGGCGATGAGCACCGGTTCGTCGCCCGCTTCATCATGTCCCATAAAGATATGCCTTCCGTCGGATACAACATTAACGGAATTTCTGTTTTTGCCTCCATATCCCCTGCTCAGTACGGCTGGCCTGTACCCGTGCTCTTTTAACAGATTTGCCAGCATGATAACCATCGGAGTCTTGCCTGTTCCCCCCACCGTTATGTTTCCTATGCTGATCACCTTGCATTCAATCTTCCTTGTCTTAAAAAGACCACAGTCATACAACAGATTTCTCAGACAAACAGCCCCACCATAAAGGAGAGACAGCAAGTAGAAGGAAAAGAGAAGCGGATGCATAACGTCAGGCTCGCTGTCGTCATGTAGTATGTCTATCAGCAAGCCTTTCATTTGAATCACCATTTTTGAACTGCAAATTGTATAACTTAAAATATTCGCCTCTTTTCTCAAGGAGTGACTCGTGGGCGCCTTCTTCAACTATCTCTCCATTGACAAGAACCAGTATCCTGTCTGCGTTCCTTATGGTTGAGAGCCGGTGGGCAATTATCAGGGTTGTTCTCCCTCTCATCAGGTTCTCCAGGGCATCCTGAACCTCTATCTCCGCCTCCGTGTCGAGAGATGAGGTAGCCTCGTCTAAGATCAATATCGGAGCATCCTTAAGAAGAGCCCTCGCTATAGAGATCCTCTGCCTCTCGCCACCGGAGAGCTTTGCCCCCTGTTCTCCGATGATCGTATCATATCCATCCGGCAGGCCAACAATGAAATCGTGGGCATTTGCCATCCTGGCTGCCTCTGTTATGTTAGCCTCGTCTTTACTTATATCACCGTAGGCAATATTGTTTTTAACGGTGTCATTGAAGAGTATCGTCTGCTGAGTGACAATGCCTATCTGATCTCGCAGTGATTTCATGGTGACATCACGTATATCGTGACCGTCTATGGCTATGCTTCCTCCTGCTACATCGTAGAATCTCGGTATCAGATTGACAAGGGTGGTCTTCCCGCCGCCGCTCATGCCGACAAAGGCAACTGCCTCTCCGGCTTTAATCTCAAGATTTATATTCTTTAAGGTTGGGGTATCATTATAGCTGAAAGAAACATCCTGAATCTTAATGCCGCTTGAGATCGGGGGCAGATCTATTGCGTCCTTCCTGTCCTTTATCTCGGGGGTGACGTCCATTACGCCGAAGACGCGAATGGCTGCGGCGATCCCCTGCTGGATGGTATTGTTGACGTTGGTCAGCCTTTTAATCGGCTCATAAAGCATGATAAGAGCGGTGAGGAATGAAAAGAAGTTGCCCGGCGTCGAGACGCCTTTAATCACCTGATAACCTCCATAATATATAATCGCTGCGATCCCTATTCCCCCTAAGAACTCCATAAACGGGCTGGATATTGCATTTACGGATACGGACTTCATCGTAAGCCTGAAGAGACGCTCATTCTCTTTTCCGAACCTTTCGTTTTCGTAATCTTCCATTCCGAATGCCTTTACTATCCTGACGCCGGATATGGTTTCCTGAAGAAGGGAGGAGAAGCTTCCCATGGTGACCTGGGTGCGGGTGGCGATCTTTCTCATCTTTTTGCCGAATTTCGCTATTGGATAGATGGTAAGTGGAAAAACAACCATTGCCACAATGGCCATTTTCCAGTCTCGATAGAATACCACAAATATAAGACAGATGATGGTGAATGAGTCTTTCATCAAACTGGTCACCGCCACCGACACCGCCCCCCGAATAAAGCCTACATCGTTGGTTATCCGTGACATGAGTGTGCCGGTTGGATTTCTGGCAAAAAACGAAAGCGCCTGTCTTTGTATGTGACTGTAGAGTTGGCTTCTAAGGTCCGTTACTACCCGGTGCCCGATATAGTTCATCAGGACTTTCTGGCCATAGCTGCATGCCCCTTTCAGCAGATATATAACAATTATCGCTATCGGTATCAGCCTTAACATATCGGCGTTTTTTTTCAGGAATATCTCGTCGAGGGCGGGTTTGACAAGAAAGGCGGTGGCGGAGGTTGCTACCCCAACAATGAGCATGCAAAGCGTTGCCAGGACAAACTTGAGTACATGCGGTCTTGCGAGCCTTAAGAGACGTTTATATATGTTCATGGTTTACCGTTCGCTGAACGTTGAAATTAGAAATTGGAAATTTGGCCTTCATGTTTTTGTACTGTTGATGAACGCATTCAATTTTGGGCCGAGTTTTTCAACTATTGCTTTGTATTCTGTCGCGTTTGACTCAGATAAAACTTTTCTTCTGATAAGTTTTCGTAACCATGATTTGGTTTCTTCAAATGAACCTCTTGAATATAGATAGAACTTTTTCCTGTCAGCGGGAGTATATCGACCATACCCTTCTGCTATATTTGCAGCTATGCTGTCAGATGATCGTATTATCTGATAGCCCACGGTGTTCTGGACCTTTTTGTTCCACTTATCAAAGTCGTGCCAGAT
>JAUWNZ010000282.1 GCA_030612385.1 Pseudomonadota bacterium
GTATCTGTGACCTTTCCAATTACTGTTTCCTTATTTCCGATCTGTGCCGAAGATATCTTTTTTATTGAACGTCGGTCTTCATATCTCCTCGGCAGAAAGTAGAGCATGTCCTCGACGGTCTTTAGACCCTTTCTTCCCAGAAGATCGGCAACCTTCGGTCCTACCCCTTTTATATATTGAACAGGTGTGGAAAGCTTTTCAGGATTGGCGCTGAATTTATTTTCGGCATCCACCGCAGGCAGTGTTTTACTCAGGTGAGATTGAGATAAACGGGGATAGAGATTTTTTAACTCTCTTACAAAAATGAGCGCTCTTTCAACTCTTCCTTTTTTTTTATCAAGGGTGAGGTCATCAAAGCCGGAAAAGGTTTTCTGAAGGCCGGACAATGTCTCCCTGTATGCCACACCTTCCGGGCTGTCATGTGCTGATGAGGAACTACCCCCAAAGGGATAATCAACGGACATCAATTTCTTGAGAAACACCGACATGGGCGACTCAAGGTCTTTGACGAGCGGCAGGTTCTTATATGAATTCCTTGAGGAAAAAATTAAGGGGGCTTCAATTTTCTCAAAAATTTCCCTGATATCTTCCATTCTCTACTCCGACATCGGTTATTTACAGCCGTCTAAAAAGAGAGTTTTTTGACAGGATTAACGGGATATTCGGGATTAAAACCTCAAAGTTCATCCTGTAAATCGTTATCAAAATCCCTTATTTTGCGTTTAGTTTTAACTTTCCGTTCACCAAAATCAATAATTAAACTTAAAAAACATAACACATTCGATTGTGAACTATATATGCACAACCGATGTTTTTTTATGATTTACTGGATAACTAAGATGAACTCGTAAAAAGTCGGATTTCGTTAATGTGTCATTTCGACCAACGGGAGAAATCTTATCTTTTCAATAGGTTGCAGAATAAAGATTTCTCGTTTCACTCGAAATGACAGGCCAGAGGGACTTTTTACGAATGCATCAACTAAAGTAATATCCCACCCAAGTTTGTTCACTTGAAACAAAATCTTGTTTATCTTGTTATCCTGTCCGATTTCTTTCAAAGGGCTAAAGTATTGGCAATAAATAGAATGATTTCAATAGACTGCTAACAGATAATTTCAGGCATGGCAAGGAAAGAATTGACTTTCGGCATCAATTCGTGATTGAGTGGTAAGTTAGTTGAGTGGTTGACTATTTAACCTGAAACTTGGTAACTATTCATCCACAGTTTCGAGTTTCGAGTTAGCGCACCTTCGGGCGGACTTTCAGGGCGAATACGAGATTCGCCCCTACATTGTGCCGATAAAATAATAACACCCTAAAAAACGGAAAAATATCAGTGATAATCCGCGTAGATCGGTGGCTGAATAGTTATGAACTTTGAATGGAGATGGCATGGAAAAAGGATTTTCTTATAAGGATGCGGGCGTGGATATCGATAAGGCTAATCTGTTTATCGAAAAAATAAGGCCTGTTGTGAAGGCGACATCTCGAAGAGAAGTAATGGGCGGCATAGGCGGCTTCGGAGGATTGTTTCGTCTTGATACTGTGAAATTTAAAGACCCGATACTCGTTTCCGCAACAGATGGAGTCGGCACAAAACTGAAGATTGCCCGGATGATGGACAGGCATGATACCGTCGGGATCGATCTTGTCGCCATGTGTGTTAATGACATTATAGTCCAGGGAGCTGAGCCGCTCTTCTTTTTAGACTATCTTGCAACAGGAAAAATCAGCGTGGAAAACAGTGTAAAGATTGTCGAGGGAATAACAAAGGGCTGCATTGAGGCAGGTTGCGCGCTTATCGGTGGTGAAACCGCCGAGATGCCGGGGTTTTATAATGATAATGAATATGATCTTGCGGGATTTTGCGTTGGCGTTGTCGATGCCGACAGACTTATCGATGGTTCAGAAATCGGTGTCGGGGACAGAATAATAGGCCTAACCTCAAGCGGCGTCCACAGCAATGGTTTTTCCCTTGTCAGAAAGGTCTTATTTGAAGAGGGAAAGCTCAATATAGACGATAAGATAGAAGGGCTCGATCATGGGGTAGGCACAGAACTACTCCTGCCCACAAAAATCTATGTAAGACCTGTATTAAACTTAATAAAAAACTTTAATATAAAGGGGATAATTCACGTTACAGGCGGTGGATTTATTGATA